>JAGXLV010000040.1:6458-25246 GCA_018334495.1 Oleiphilaceae bacterium | reverse complement strand
GTCTGTGTAGCTTACACATTAATCCTGTTTGGCCCCGTTGCCAAGGGTGAGCGGGCGTTAACAGGTGACCGGACTTAACCTGAAGCAGTCTTTCCGGGAAAATACGGGCGAGTCAAAAAGGTAGGGACAAGCCCTGCCGGTTTTTCAGCAGGGCTCTGACGCGGTGTTTATATCGCCGGGGCGATCAGGATGGCTCCCGGAATACCAGCGAGGCGTTGGTGCCGCCGAAGCCGAAGCTGTTTGACATCACGGTTTTCAGGGTGGCGTCTTTGGCGTCGGGTCCCACCAACGGCACTTTCGGCAGCTTGGCATCGGTGGATTTAAGGTTCGCCGTGCCACTGATAAAGTTGTTCTGCATCATCAGCAGGGAGTAGATGGCTTCCTGCGCCCCAGCCGCTCCGAGGGAGTGCCCGGACAGGGATTTTGTGGACGAGATGGCCGGTACGTGCTCGCCAAACACTTCCTTGACGGCGCCCATCTCGGCCAGGTCACCGACAGGCGTGCTGGTGCCATGGGCATTGATGTAGTCAACAGGCCCGTCGACAGTCGCCAGAGCTTGCTTCATGCAACGCTTGGCGCCTTCGCCAGAGGGCGCCACCATGTCGTGGCCGTCCGAGGTTGCGCCATAGCCGGTCAGTTCAGCGATTATGTTGGCACCGCGCTTGAGCGCGTGCTCCATTTCCTCGATGACCAGCATGCCGCCACCGCCGGCAATAACGAAGCCGTCACGCCCCGTGTCGAAGGGCCGCGAAGCGGTTTCCGGCGCGTCGTTGTACTTGGTGGACAGGGCGCCCATGGCGTCAAACAGCATGGACAGGCTCCAATGCTCTTCTTCGCCGCCGCCGGCAAAGACAACGTCCTGTTTGCCCAGCTGAATTTGCTCCATGGCATGTCCGATGCAGTGGGCGCTGGTGGCGCAGGCAGATGACATGGAGTAGTTCACGCCCCGGATTTTGAAGGCGGTAGCCAGACAGGCGGATACGGTGCTGGTCATGATCTGGGGCACTTTATACGGCCCAATCCGCTTGACGCCTTTTTCACGGAGAATATCGACTGCCTCTACCTGGCTGGAACAGGAAGCGCCGCCGGAGCCGGCGATCAGGCCTGTGCGGTCGTTGGAGATCATGTCCTGGGTGAGGCCGGACTGCTCGATCGCCTGTTCCATGGCCAGGAAGCTGTACATGGCGGACTCGCCCATAAAGCGCCGCAGCTTGCGGTCGATCTGTGTGGTGTCCACGTCAACAGAACCTGAAACCTGGCTGCGGAAGCCCATTTCTTTATAGGCTTCGTTGAACTTGATACCGGATTTGCCGTTCCTCAGGCTGTCCAGAACGGTCTCCAGTGAATTGCCCAGGCAGGACACGATACCCATTCCTGTAACGACAACGCGTTTCATATAACTCTCCTTGCTGATCTGGCCGTCGGTGCTCGACGCAGTTTTCATAATGGGATGTCAAAACCAGTGTAAGCGTTTTTGCAGGCCTGCGGTATTTGACCTTGGTACGGCCCGTACAGCTTGATTAATCAATAACCCTAACATGAATGCGCCGCCGGGGTGGCAATACAGGCACCCCGGCAAACCACGAATATTCATTGTGTCCCCATCAGAGCTTTTCCGCTTCCGCGACTCGGGCCTCTTCCGCGACCATGGCCGGCGTCTCCAGACTGATGCGCCCAAGCTTCCCGGACCGCAGTTCATTGAGTAGCACCTCGGAAACCTTGTGGAGGTCCGGTATTCCGCCGCGGGCGAAGAAATTCCGTCGCGCGGCGATGGCGTCGAGCACAGCCAGGCCATCCCGGGGCAATGGCGACAGGCCGTAGCGTTCTTTCAGCGCATCCGGGTAGGCGGCAAGCAAATAATCGGCGGCAAACAGCGCCACATCCTCAAACTCGATAACGGCACTGCGGATCGCCCCGGTAACGGCCAGGCGATAGCCACAGGCTTCCGGCGTCAGTTTCGGCCAGAGGAATCCCGGCGTGTCGTACAGTAGAATATTCCCGGGCAGCTTGATCATCTGTTGAGCGCGTGTCACGGCCGGCTCGTTGCCGGTTTTGGCGATGGTTCGCCCGGCCAGGGTGTTAATCAGGGTGGACTTGCCGACATTGGGAATGCCCAGAATCATCACCCTCAGAGCCCGGCGCTCCAGATTGCGATGGGCCGTCATTTCCCGGGCCAGTGTCAGTATTGCCATGGCTTCCGTGCGCTGGTTATGGCTCAGGGTAAGGGCGCGCAGGTTTTGGTGACTTTCCAGGACCGTTTGCCATTGCGCTGTTACCTCCGGGTCAGCGAGATCGCGCTTATTCAGGACCTTGATTACGGGAGTGTCTTGCCGCAGCGTCGATACCAACGGGTTTTCGCTGCTGAACGGGATGCGGGCATCCAGGACCTCGATGATCAGATCCATCTGCGGCATGATTTTTTTGATTTCCTTGCGGGCCTTGTGCATGTGCCCGGGAAACCAGTTAATAGCCATTGGGCGGAACTCCTGAAGTTCAAAAAGGTGTTTCAAGGCTGCTGCTGCAGGGAAAAATCAGGTTATCGCGTCATTATGAACCGAAATGAATAAATTTTCACATTGTCTGCCAAGCCCGTGTGGTGGGGCGTGAGCCGTTTCTCCGGAAATTGCTGGCGAAAAAGCCGGGCCTGCGGGATGAAATCGCCAGAACCTTTGTTTAGGCTACGCATCAAGAGCATTCAACTAATGTGATTCAACTTAAATGGAGAAGTTCATGAAGCTACCTAAGATTATTGCTGCAGCCCTCATCACCTTTGGCCTGAGTTTTCCGGTCATGGCTCAACAGTCCGCCCCCCAAGGCGACCAGGTCGATCAGTTGGCCCAAATGGTGGGTCTGGATGAGCAGCAACAGAAAGAAGTCCGGAGCATCCTGGACGAAATGCAGGGAAAGATTGAAGAGCTTCAGATGGAAGCCCAGCAGTTGCAACAGTCACTCAGAGCCGAAGTAAAGCCGGGATACGACGAGGACGCGATTCGCGAGCAGGCCGAGGAGTTGGGTGATGTAACCGGTGAAATTTCCGCGTTGTCGACGTTGATGCAGGCTCAAATCGACGATGTGTTTACCGAAGAGCAGCGTGAAACCCTGAATCAGCGCATGGAGCAGATGCGTCAGATGCAGCAACAGCAGCAACAGCAGCAACGGAACGGCGGTATGCAGTAAGGCCCGCAGTCGTTGAAAAGTGAATAATGGTTTCGTTATGAAAAGGCCGCCCTTCGAAAGGGCGGCTTTTTTTATGTCTCTGGTATGGAGGTCTCCAGCCAAAAGCCAACTCCCCGGAATGGGCCGTGCCGGATAGACATCGGGCGTGGCCACCTCGGAGCCAATGGCGCTAACGCTGAGGGCCGAAGGGCTTGACCAGCACGATAAGCCGGGGCAGCAGGGTGAGGGCACCGAGCAAGGCCATCAGCATGGCAAAACCGGTGAACAGCCCGAAATAGATAGTGGGCATGAAATTGGAGAGCACCAGGATCGAAAAGCCAATGACAATGGTCAGGGACGTGTAGAACATGGCCCGGCCAATGCTCTGGTGACATCGGTGCATGGTCGCCAGATAGTCGCCATCTTTCGGGAATTCGACTTTGAACCGATGAATGTAATGGATGGTGTCGTCGACCGCGATCCCCACTGTAATTGCGGCCACCGTAATGGTCATCAGGTCCAGGGGAATGGCCAGCCAGCCCATCAGCCCCAGAACGCTGGCGGCAGCCAGGACATTGGGTGCGATACCGATTAACGCCAACTTCCAGGACCGGAAAAGCATCAGGAACATGATCGCGATCGCCAGAAATACCAGGCCCAGAGTCTTGATCTGGGAGTCAAAAAGACTCTGAAGCATGTTGTTATACATCACTGTCATGCCCGTTAGCGTGACCTGGTCATCGTCATAGCCCAGTTCGGTGGTCAGGTGCTCACGAATCTCGTTCAACAGCTCGTTTCGCTTCAAATCCGGTGACGAGTCCAGCAATCGAATGCTTAAACGGGCCTGATCGTGTTCCTCTGAAATGAAAGGGTCAAGCAGAATGCCTTTCAGGTTGTCGGGGATGGCGGCCGGCACAAACGCCAACTCCAGGGCGTCCAGCGGCTCGCCTTCGTTGATGATTTCCATTAGACGCAGGGTGGTGGTAATGGAAAGCACCTTGCCTGTTGGGGAGAGACTGTTCAGGTATTCGTGAACCCGTTCCAGCTGGTCCATCTTCTGGTAGGTAAACCAGGTGTCGCGGTACTCCTCGCCTTCCGGACAATCTTCCACGAATGGGTCGCAATCGCTGGCAAAGGGGTCGTCTTCAGCGCCTTCCGGAGGCGGGGCGTCGGTAATCACCACGTCCAGCGGTGAGGTCCCCCCGAGCTTATTATCGATCGTCACCATGCCCTGATAAATTTCAGTATCGGATTTGAAATAATCAATGAAGCTGTTTTCCACTGTCAGTCGGCTGATCCCAAACGCGAAAAAGACGGTGAGAAGAACGCTTACCACCAAAACGGAATTGCCGAATCGCTCGGTCAAGCGTGCAAAGTGACGCGTGAAGGCGCGGCCCTCCTCCGCCGGCAGATTGGTGGCAGGCGGTGCGACCAGCATCAGCATGGCGGGGAATATCACGAATGCGATCAGAAACGCCAGCCCCAGGCCCATCGTCATCATCCAGCCGAAATCGATGACTGGCCGGATGCCGCTGAAGGTCAGGGAACCGAACGCCACGATGGTGGTAATCGTCATGAAAAAACAGGGTTTCACCATGGTCGCCACGGTATTCATCAGGGTGTCAGCCGGGCTGGCCTCCGGGTCCTGGTGCTGGAATTCCCGGTATCGCACGATCAGGTGAATGGTCAGCGACAGGGTCATGATCAGCAGTAGCGACACGTAGTTGGAGGAAATGACCGTGACCGGCCAGTTGGTCCAGCTTAGGTACCCCGTTACCAACCACACGGTGAAAAGACAGCACAGAAGGGGTACGGCCACCCACTGCCATTGACGAAAGATCAGTGCCAGGGTCAATATCATGAACACAAGTACGCCAATACCGAAGGTGGCCAGGTCACTTTCAATGAAATTGATCATATCCGCGACAATCATCGGTACGCCGCCAAGGTGCAGTTCTGCCGAGTCGCTGTAGTTCTCGAGAATGGCGCGGACCTCGGTGATGGTTGCGTCCTGCTGCGCCAAAAGACGGTTTTTCAAGTCGAGAAACTGTTGCTCGTAAATCTCCAGTTTTCGGTTTTCTGCTTCTGTGAGCTCGTCGGTTTTTGCCCGCTCACGGAGTTGGTCTCGTTCTACGCGTAACTCGTTATAAACCTCCGGTGTCGGCAGGTTGACCTGGATCGCGGTTGTTCCGCCATCCTCGCTGATGAGCATGTTCGGGTAGACAGGATTGTTGAGCAACGACTGGCGGGCCGTTTCAAGCGGCACCTCGTCTTCGTCAAGCGTCTGCATTTCGGAAGCGACGTTGTCAAGCGTCAGGTCGGGGCTGTGAAGCAGGGGGACGTTCAGAATGCTGTTGGTGGAGCCGACGGCCTCGAGTGCTTCCAGGTCGTTTCGCAGTGATCTGAGGGTGTCCATGGAACCCTGTGTAAACAGATCTTCCGCCGGGGTATAGGTAACGATAAGAAAATCGTCAAAACTGGAAAACCGCTGATGCGTCGTGCGGTACTGCTCAAGCGCCTTGTCGTCTTCCAGAACCAGGGATTCCGCAGAGGCATCAAGACGGAATTGATCCAGGCGCAGGCTTGCCAGCACCAGGAGTAGGGCAAAAGCAGCCAGAATAAAGGCGGGATGAGCGAGTACTGACCGGCGGTACATTGAAGCTGCGGTTTTCATAGGCATCCGTGATGAGAGTGGGTCTGAATCAGGCTGCATTTTGCCACAGAACCGATCGCAAAAGTCCATTCAGGGAGAGGTTAGCCGGTGAAAGTGTCTGTGCCGCTGGGTAGTGCCACAGCGATGGACATTGCCACCGCGATGCGGCCAAGGGCTGGAAATGTCTGTTAAAAACAGGCCGGGCACTGATCGGGCCCGGCTCTGCGTGATTATCAGTCCAGTGTTTTTACCGGAATCTGGTCGCTTTTGGTGATCGGCACGGCGGGCACAGCCAACCCAAGGTTGTTCTTTTCGAACACCCGGTCGGCCCGATAACTGGACCTGACCATTGGCCCGGACGGCACTTCCATAAAGCCTTTCTCCAGTCCCAGCTCCCGAAAGCGGTTGAACTCTTCCGGTGTCACATAACGCTCCACCGGGAGGTGGTTGGGCGTGGGGCGCAGGTATTGGCCAAGAGTCAGGATGTCGACCCCGATGGCCCGCAGGTCGTCCATGGTGGCGAGGATTTCTTCCTCAGTCTCGCCCAGGCCGAGCATGAGGCTGGTTTTTGTCAGTACGCCGGGGCGATGGCGCTTGGCGTGAGCCAGCACACTGAGGGTCTTGTCATAACCGGCGCGGGGGTCCCGTACCCTGCGGGTCAGGCGCTCAACGGTTTCGACATTCTGGGCGAATACGTCCAGACCCGAGTCCACCACACGCTCTACGTGAGCCATGACGGCGTCAAAATCAGGCGTCAACGCCTCAACCGCGACCTCCGGTGACCGGGCCTTGATAGCCGCAACACAAGCTGCATAGTGGCCAGCGCCGCCGTCGTCCAGGTCGTCACGGTCCACCGAGGTGAGCACGATGTAACGCAGCCCCATGAGTTCCACCGACTTGGCGGTGTTCTCCGGCTCGTTTTGGTCAAGCCAGCCGTTCGGGTTGCCGGTATCCACCGCGCAGAAACGGCAGGCGCGGGTGCAGACCGAACCCATGACCATGATGGTGGCTGTGCCGGCGTTCCAGCATTCCCCGATATTGGGGCAATGGGATTCCTGGCAGACTGTGCTGAGTTTGTGATCCTTTACATTTTGCCTGACGGCTTCGAAGCGTTCGCCACCGGGCATTTTGGCGCGTAGCCAGCTGGGCTTGCGCTCGACCGGAATTTCGGCCTGGCCGGACTTCTTCTGGCCGTCCTTGATGGCTGAAAAACCATGCTCACTGCGAAATTTGGAACCACTGCTGACGCGGGGTTTCACGCTGTCGTTCATGACAACCGGTCTCTTTGTCGTAGCTGGAAATGAGTGTCTACAAGTGTATGGGCGTGACTGCCATGATACAAGCCGGACCAAAGGCGGCGGAGGTGTCATTGCTCAAGCTGTCTGAATTTCTGGCCGCCCATTAAAAAAGGCCCGCGCTTTCGCGCGAGCCTCAGTCAATTCTGGTAGCAAGGGGCGGGTTCGAACCGCCGACCCCGGCATTATGAGTGCCGTGCTCTAACCAGCTGAGCTACCTTGCCGTTTCGCGTTGCGCAGATGCGCCCCAAACGAGGCGCGTATTCTCGGTATTTCCGGGTTGCGTGTCAAGGCTTTAGCGCCGAGCCCGGTCAAATTCCCTGAAAATCAGACATTGAAGCGGAAATGGATAACGTCGCCGTCCTGAACAATGTACTCCTTGCCTTCCAGGCGCCACTTGCCGGCCTCTTTGGCGCCAAGCTCGCCATTGTATTTGACGAAATCCTCGTAACTCACCACTTCGGCCCGGATGAAGCCACGTTCGAAGTCCGTATGAATCACGCCGGCCGCCTGTGGCGCGGTCGCACCGATGCGCACACTCCAGGCTCGCACTTCCTTGGGACCGGCGGTGAAGTAGGTCTGAAGGTCAAGCAGGCGATAGCCACCGCGGATAACTCTGTCCAGGCCCGGTTCGTCCATGCCCATTTCTTCGAGGAAAATGCTCTTTTCATCGTCTTCCAGTTCCGCAATTTCCGCTTCAAGCTTGTTGCAGATGGGCACCACGACGGCACTTTCAGCAGTGGCAATCTCGTTAACGGTGTCCAGGTAGGGATTGTTCTCGAAGCCTTCCTCGCCCACGTTGGCGATGTACATGGTGGGCTTGGCGGTGAGCAGGCAGAGCTCACGGATCAGGGCTCGCTCTTCGTCTTCCAGGTTCATGCTGCGCACGGGCTTGCCCTCGTTCAGGACCGGCAACAGGCGTTCGAAAACGTCGAGTTGAGCCTTGGCATGCTTGTCACCGCTTTTGGCAACCCGCTGCACCCGTTTGATGCCTTTCTCGACAGTGTCCATATCGGCCAGGGCGAGTTCGGTGTTGATGACTTCGATGTCGGCAGCCGGATCGATCTTGTTGGCAACATGGATCACATTGCCGTCGTCAAAACACCGCACCACATGGGCAATGGCATCGGTCTGGCGGATGTTGGCGAGAAACTGGTTGCCCAGGCCCTCGCCCTTGGAGGCGCCCGCCACCAGTCCGGCTATGTCCACGAACTCCATGGTCGTCGGGACCACGCGTTCGGGTTTGATGATTTCCGCCAATTTGTTCAGGCGCGGATCCGGCATACCGACAACGCCGGCGTTGGGTTCGATGGTGCAGAACGGGAAGTTCTCCGCGCCAATGCCGGCCTTGGTCAGTGCGTTGAACAGTGTCGATTTGCCGACGTTGGGAAGACCCACGATGCCACAATTGAAACCCATGAAAAGCCTCTGCTTAATACGAAAAAAAGATTGAATATAAAGACGAAAGTATACCGGGGCCACTGATCCGGAGCGAGCGGGGATCGATCAAGGCTTGAAGGAATGCAGGGCATTCATGGCCTTGGCCAGGTCGCCACTGGCGGCATCCGGCAAAATCCGGATGGCCTGCTCCATAACGGCCTTCAGGTCGCCGGCTTCCTGCTTGCCCAGGCGGCCTAGAACATAGTTGGTTACCTGGCGGCTGTCGCCGGGGTGGCCGATGCCCAGTCGTAACCGGAAAAAATTATTGCTGCCCAGGTGGGCAATGGTGTCCCGCAAACCGTTGTGACCACCATGACCGCCATTCTGTTTCAGTTTGGCTGTGCCGGGCGGCAGATCGAGTTCATCGTGAGCAACCAGAATCTGCTCGGGCTGAATCTTGAAGAAATCCGCCAGGGCTTTGATGGCAATGCCGCTACGGTTCATGAAAGTGGAGGGATTCAGGAGATGGAGGTCAAGGCCCTGCCACTGAATGCGGGCATAAAGGCCGTGATATTTCTTGTCGGGCCGAAGGCTCTGGCCGGCTTCCCGGGCCAGAGCTTCAACGAAGAGGGCGCCGGCATTATGGCGGGTATTTTCATAGTCACTGCCGGGATTTCCCAGCCCCACCACCATGAGAATTTGCTGTGCCATGCGCCGTCGCCCCTGGAGTTGTTACTCCTTGTCTTCCTCGCCTTCTTCGCCCTCTTCGCCGGATACTTCGTCGGCTCTGCTGCCTCGGGGCAGATGGATCGAGACCACTGGCAGGTCATGATCCTCGCCCTGCAGCAGTGCCGCGATGCGCACGCCCTTGGGCAGGTGCAGATCACTCAGGTGAACGACCTGGTCCATCTCAACGGTTGCCATATCGACTTCGATGTATTCCGGCAGGTTCTGTGGCAGACAGATCACTTCAACGTTGTTCATCTGATGCAGGGGCACGCCGCCGTGAAGCTTGATGGCCGGTGCGCTCTCTTCGTTCAGGAAGTGCAGCGGAACGTTGACGTGGATCTCGTGATCCTTGTCCACGCGCAAAAAGTCGGCATGGGACAGCAGCGGCTTGTACGGATGACGCTGCAGGTCCTTAAGGATAACGCTTTCTTTCTTGCCGTCCAGTTCGAGGGTCAGAACGTGCGAGAAGAAGGCTTCGTTTTCCAGCGCTTTCTTCAGTTCGTTGTGCCAGATGGAAATCGAAACGGCGTCTTTTTTGCCGCCGTAGATGATTGCCGGGATTTTCCGTTCCTCGCGACGCAGGCGGCGGCTCGCACCTCTCCCCTGATCGCCCCGAGCGAATGCTTCAATAACAAATTCCTGGGCCATGATATGTACCTCATTAACACCTGAAGGACTCGCGACCAAGTACACAGCAGGTGGTGCTCTGGTGTTTCCGGATAAAAACAGTGTATTTCCGGGAGTTTAAACAAACAAGGAGCCATTGAAGGCTCCCGGTCTGAATGGTTTCGGATGTGATGCCTATTCGAACAACGCGCTGATGGACTCTTCGTTGCTGACGCGACGAATGGACTCAGCCAGCAGGCTGGACATTCCGAGGGGGCGGATCCTATCACAGTTCGTCGCTTTTTCACACAAGGGGATGGTGTTGCAAACCACCAGTTCGTCGAGCGTGGAGGCGCTGATGTTGTCGATTGCCGGGCCGGACAGAACCGGGTGAGTGATGTAGGCCACGACGCGCGCTGCACCATGTTCCTTTAGGGCATTGGCGGCTTTGCACAGCGTGCCGGCGGTATCCACGATATCGTCAACCAGTATGCAGGTTTTGTCCTTGACGTCACCGATGATGTGCATCACCTGTGACACGTTGGCCTTGGGCCGGCGTTTGTCGATGATGGCCAGATCGGCGTCGTCGAGGCGTTTGGCGACCGCGCGGGCCCGGACCACGCCACCGACGTCAGGGGAGACCACGATAAAATTCTGGAAGTTCTGCTTGCGGATATCGTCCAGCATGACGGGAGTGGCGTAGATGTTGTCCACGGGAATATCGAAAAAACCCTGGATCTGGTCGGCGTGCAGATCGACTGTGAGTACTCGGTCGATGCCGATGCTGGTGATCATGTCAGCCACGACCTTGGCGCTGATGGAGACGCGGGTAGACCGCACCCGGCGATCCTGACGGGCATAACCGTAATAGGGAATAACGGCGGTGATGCGCGTAGCGGACGCCCGTCGTAAGGCGTCAGCCATTACGATAAGTTCCATCAGGTTGTCGTTGGTTGGGTTGCAGGTAGGCTGAATAATAAAGACGTCGTGACCACGGACGTTCTCGTTGATCTCAACGGTGGTTTCACCGTCACTGAATTTCCCGACGGTTGCTTGCCCCATGGGGATTTGAAGATTCTCAGCAATGCTTTTGGCAAGTTCCGGATGGGCGTTGCCGGCAAAGATCATCAATTTGGACACGACGGTATCCTTTTCGATTACGTTGTTGGATAAGAAGAAGCAGGAGAAAGGTGGCTGGGGTGGCAGGATTCGAACCTGCGCATGACGGGATCAAAACCCGTTGCCTTACCACTTGGCTACACCCCAGTATCGTGCTTTTTGGCATTATTGCAGCTCGGACAGCTTTTGGTGCAGAGGTGAGCGATTCACCCCTCTAGCTACGAACCCGCTTATGCCGGGAGGTCTGCTTGCCCAAACGTCTTGGGCTTTGGATTCTGTTGGGAAACGTCCAAATATGCAAGCCCCGGTTCCGGTTAATCTTGCTGGTCCGAATTTTCCGAGCCACTCCAGGCCTTCTCTAACCTCTGGATACAGTTCGCAAACCACATCCTCGCAGTCGTTTCGGTGCCTCGACGCGTCTCCCTCAAAAGCGGGCGCTATTGTGCTTTTCGGGGTATTTCTTGTCAAGTCTTGTCGGGAAAAAATCAGACCGGTGTTGATATCGCACGAGGGTTTCAGCACGACAAACCAGTCTTGCGGCGGTTCTGCCGGCGTCAGTTTCTCGCCAATGCCCTCGCCCCAGGCGGCGAAACCCCGGACAAAAACCGGCACGTCAGCTCCAAGTTGCAGGCCCAGGGCGGCGAGTTCATCAAGGGATTTGTCGAGTTGCCAGAAATGATTTAGCCCCAGCAGCGTGGTGGCTGCGTTGGAACTGCCGCCCCCGAGGCCGCCGCCCATGGGTAGCCGTTTGGTGAGGGTCAGGGTTACGCCGGGCAGGCTGGCTCGGGTGCTGGCCTGCAATAATCGCGCGGCCCGCAGAATCAGGTTGTCGTCATCGGCGACGCCGGTCAGCGGCGGTTCAAGCGCGATATGGCCATTCCGACGGGCGGTGAAAGCGATATCATCGCCATAATCAAGAAACTGAAACAGTGTTTGCAGCTCGTGATAACCGTCGGCCCGGCGGCCGTTGATGTGCAGAAACAGATTGAGCTTGGCGGGTGACGGGAGTCTGAACATTACTCGAGGGACCGGTCCAGTTCCTGCCAGGCGGTGACGGCGACCCGCACTTGCTTGTCTTCCTTGACCGCCGTTATGCGAGCGGGTAGCTCAGGGTAGCCTTCAATAAAATCCCGCCAGCGGTCGTAGCGTATTTCCCAGCCCTGTTGGCGGATGACGGCCAGCCGGTTGCTGTCATCAAACAGCAGGCGGAAGTCGCCGCTGGGGGCCGGTATGCCCCGAATCCACCAGACCAGGCTGTCGATGGGCAAGCGCCAGCCAGTCGCGGCCTCGATCAGGCCTGTCGGGTCGCTGGAACTGTAGGTCTCGCCATCGGGCAGGCTGAGCTCGATGAAACCCGGCGTGCCGATGAGTTGGGTCCGGCCCATGCCGAGAAAAGCGGAGGACAGCGACAGGTCATAGCTCTCCTCGTGCTGGACCCAGCGGTTGATAATGGCCGAGCCGCTGTCGGATTCCTGTTTCACTGCCAGCTTGCCCTGTAACTCCCAGTGCCGGAGCTCAGCGCGCTCTTGCTGGCGCTGGGTCCAGTTCTCGGGTGGCTGGTCAGTAAGACCCTCCGGCAAAGGCTCAAGTGGCTTGGCAGCGCAGCCGGCGAGCGTCAGGGCCGCAAGCACTGTTAATAAAAAACGCACAGGTATCACTCGGAAGACTCCACATCCAGACGTTCAATCGTTTCCTGTATGACCTCAATGTCGTCATGACTGTCCATACTTTCGCGCCAGATCATTTTGGCCTGATCTCTCTGGCCGTTGACCCACAAGGCTTCGCCCAGGTGTGCGGCCACTTCCGGGTCCGGGAAATCTTCATAAGCCCGGCGCAGATAGGTCAGGGCCTGATCGATTTCGCCTTGCTGGAACAGAACCCAGCCCATGCTATCGAGAATCGCGGGGTTTTCGGGTTCGATGCGTAGCGCTTTTTCAATCAGATTCCGGGCCTCGTCCAGACGTTCCGTGCGAGTTGCAAGAATGTAGCCCAGTGCGTTCAAGGCAACCGCGTTATCAGGCTGGAGCTCGATTATGGTCCGCAGATCCCGCTCGGCGGCCTCCAGTTCGCCCCGGCTGTCCAGCAGCATGGCACGGGCGTACAGGATGCGGGCGTTGCCGGGATAGGCCTTGAGGGCTTCATTTGCAACGTTAAGGGCCTCCTCGGGGTTGTTGGCATCCAGCAGAAGATTCACCTCAAGCAGCCAAAGGCTTTGAGCCTCACCCGGGTTATTTTCCCGCAGTGTTTGAAGGGTCTGCCGTGCTTCCTCAAGCCGTCCGGTTTTCGCTTTGAGCGTGCTGAGACGGGCTAGAGCGGGGAGGAAATGCTGACCTTTTTCAACCTGTTCATAGTGGGTAATCGCAGCATCGACATTGCCCGCCTGATCCTCGATTCGGCCCAGGTAATAGTGGGCGTCGTCGGTACGTTGGCCTTGTTCTATCAACTGAGCCAGATCTTCGCGTGCCGTCTCGGTTTCACCGTTTTCCAGCGCGACAAGTGCATGGGACAGCTGCAAACCGGGGGCGTCGGGAAAGCGTTGCATTAATCGGTCAAACTCGTCCTGCGCGGCTCTGAGTTCGTCCTCACTGATCAGCATGCGACCGTAAAGCGTGCCCATTTGGCGGTTGTCAGGGTATCGGCGAGTATTCCGTAAAAGATGATTGAGGGCCTCTTTTTCCTTGCCGATCTGATACAGAAGATCCCCTTTGAGAACCAGGGCGGGCTGAAATTCAGGTGTTTCCTTGAGCAGTGGCTCGAGTTTATCAAGTGCGGCTTCCGGATCGCCGGTGATCTTGAGAAGCAGAGCAATGCTGTACTGGATTTCCTGGTTATTGGGGTGGCGCTCCTCCAGTTCGCGATAGAGCTTCAGCAGCTTTTCACGGTCAGGCTCGGGCAGGCTCGCGCCTAACGCGGCCAGGCTGTCAAAGTCGGCATCGCCGCCCCGATCGAGAATCTGTTCCATGTGACCCAGTGCCGCAGGCAGCTTGTTTTGCTTTACGTTCTGAATCGCCGCTGCTCGGTGAGCTTGCAGGCTATCCGGGTCAACCTCCAGCCAGAGTGACGCCAGTTGGCGCTGGGCGTTGTTGGCGTTGAGCGATTGGGCAATTTTCATGGCGCGCTCGATAACGCCGGGGTCGCGGGATTGCCGTGCGGCTTCGCTATAATTTGCCAGAGTTACATCATAATGACCGCGCTGGGCTGCGATCTCCGCAGCCATGAGCAAATACAGGGTTTCCGGCTCGAATTCAGCATAATCGACTTCGATTTCGGACTCGGTTGCCGTGATCGCCTGTACCTCGGCCGATTTTTCTGCCGCCGCAGGCTCAGCCGGCTCCGGCTGGGCGTCATTGTCGGTCATCATGTTGCTGCAGCCGGAAACGCTGAACCCCGCCAGGCTGGCCAGTAAAAAAAGGAAGACGGATTTTTGCATTTTACATCCCGAAGTCGTTGTGCGCGGCGCCCGGAACCTGCTGGCTTGGGCGTTCGTCACTATGATGGCATAAGCTTCTGATCTTGCCCAATCCGTTGCTCTGGGGCTTACGTAAATCCCGGCTTGCCCGTTAAAATTAGCGGGCAGTAGTGGACTATGAAAGTGGGAGAGCAGGGCCGGCGCGGAGTTATTTACGGAACCCGGAAGGGTTTGGGTGGCACCGGGGCGACGGGGCCGTTAAAATAAGGCTCGCACAGGCGCAAACAGTAAATCAGCCTCCTGTCAGAGTATGCGTGCGGCATCTTGATGTCCTGCATCATTGTTTATTTGTAATTCAACCAATCTGGCATAAGGCAGTTTTAACGGTCTATGGCGTTGCTCACTTTGGGAATCAATCACCGTACGGCTCCAGTGGAGCTGCGCGAGCGTGTGGCGTTTGCAGCCGAACGCATGGGTGAGGCTTTTTCCGAGCTGCGCATTGCCTCCGGTGCGACCGAGGCGACTATCCTCTCCACCTGCAACCGGACCGAGATTTACCTTGCGGGTGACGATGACTGCGCTGCCGTGGTGTTGCGATGGCTGGCGGGCTTTCACGACATGGATGCCGCTGAGCTGGAGCAGGCGCTTTACATTTACCGGGATTCGGAAGCGGTTCGTCACATCATGCGGGTTGCCTGCGGGCTGGATTCCATGGTTCTGGGTGAGCCTCAGATTCTGGGCCAGCTCAAGGATGCCTATGCCCTGGCGCGGGAGCATGGCGCCAGCGGCATGTTCCTGTCGCGTTTGTTCGAGCAAAGTTTTTCCGTCGCCAAGCGGGTGCGCACCGAGACCGCTATCGGCGAAAACCCGGTGTCGGTGGCCTATGCGGCGGTCAGCATGGCCCACAAGATCTTCGCCAATATGGGCCGTAACCGGGCTCTCCTGATCGGGGCAGGGCGCACCATTGAGCTGGTGGCCCGTCATCTGGCGGATGCCGGCGTGCGCGATTTCCTGGTGGCCAATCGTACCCTTGAGCGTGCCCAGGCGCTGGCTCAGCCCCACGGTGGCCGGGGCATACTGCTCTCGGAAATTCCCCAGGTACTGTCCGATGTAGACATTGTGATTTCGTCCACAGCCAGCCAGTTGCCCATCCTCGGCAAGGGCGCGGTTGAGCGCAGCCTGAAAGGCCGCAAGCACCGTCCTTATTTCATGGTGGACATTGCCGTACCACGGGATATTGAGCCCGAAGTTGGCACACTGGACGACGTTTATCTCTACACCGTTGACGACCTCAGGCATGTCATTGAGGAAAACGTCCGCTCACGCGAGGGTGCCGCCCGTGAAGCGGAAAACCTCATCAGCGCTGGCGCCGACGAGTTTCTCTCTCAGCTGCGTGCGCTGGATGCTGTGGCCACCCTCAAACAGTTTCGCCAGCGTGCCGAGGTCCTGAGAGATGTTGAAACTGAAAAGGCCCTGCGCAACCTCCGCAATGGCGGCGACCCGGAGACTGCTATGCGGGCCCTGGCGCGCGGCCTGACCAACAAGTTGCTGCACGAGCCTTCGGTTCAGGTCCGCAAGGCTTCTGCCGAAGGACGGGTGGAAGTGACCAACTGGCTGCGGGAATTGCACCAGCTTGAGGTCCACGACGAACCTCTTTCCCCCACCCCGGAAGATTTATGAAAGCATCACTCAAGACACGCCTCGAACGCCTGAATGAGCGCTTCGAGGAGGTCAGCGCGCTCCTGAGCGACCCCGGCACCATTGCCGACCAGACCCGATTCCGTGACCTGTCCAAGGAGTTCGCCGAGATCGAGCCGGTGGTGGCCTGTTTTCGTGCCTGGGAAAACACTCAGGAAAACATCGCGGAAGCGGAAGAGATGGCCCGGGACGGCGACCCCGAAATGCGCGCCATGGCCGAAGACGAACTGGACGTTTGCCGGCGGAAAAGTGACGAACTGGCGGCGGAATTGCAGCAACTCATGTTGCCCAAAGACCCCAACGACACCAAAAACGCCTTCCTGGAAATCCGGGCTGGCACCGGCGGTGATGAAGCGGCGCTCTTTGCGGGTGATTTGTTCAAGATGTACCTGCATTACGCGGAAAAGCACGGCTGGCAAGTGGAAATCATTAGCGAGAGCCTGGGCGAGCACGGCGGCTATAAAGAGGTCATCAGCCGGGTGGCCGGCGATCATGTTTATGGCCTGCTAAAGTTCGAATCCGGCGCCCATCGTGTTCAGCGCGTGCCGGAAACCGAGTCTCAGGGCCGCATTCACACCTCGGCCTGCACCGTTGCTGTCATGCCCGAAGCCGATGAAACGGAAGCCATTGAAATCAACAAGGCGGACCTGCGGGTGGACACCTTTCGTGCCTCCGGCGCCGGCGGCCAGCACGTCAACAAGACCGATTCCGCCATTCGCATCACGCATTTGCCCAGCGGTGTGGTGGTGGAATGCCAGGAAGAGCGCTCGCAACACAAGAACCGGGCCAAGGCCATGGCTTTCCTGCAGGCCCGTTTGGCCAATGCCGAGACTGAACGCCTGCAAAAGAGCCAGGCCGAAACCCGCAAGAGTCTGGTGGGCAGCGGCGATCGCTCTGAACGTATTCGCACCTACAATTTTCCCCAGGGCAGGGTCACGGATCACCGCATCAATCTGACTCTGTACAAGCTTGACGAAGTCATCAGCGGCGACCTGGACTCCGTGCTGGTGCCGCTCCAGCAGGAACATCAGGCCGAAATGCTGTCCAACCTGGCCGATGAGTGAGTCTTCGTCTTCCTGTGAAGCCTTGTTGATCAGCGCCACCGCCCGCTTTGACAGCGATACGCCGCGACTGGATGCCGAGTTGCTGATGGTCAATGCCACGGGCTGGTCCCGCACGTCTCTTCGAGCCTGGCCGGAGCGCGTGCTGGACGACAGGCAGTTGGTGCAATTCGCCGCCCAGGTGGACCAGCGGGCGCGGGGTCACCCTATTGCCCATATTCTGGGCGAGCAGGGTTTCTGGTCCTTGCCGCTCCGGGTCAACGACGCCACCCTGATACCGCGCCCCGACACTGAAAGCCTGGTGGAGGCGGCGCTGGAATTCGCCCTGCCGGCTGCGGCCAGGGTCCTGGACCTGGGTACAGGCACCGGTGCCATTGCCCTGGCTCTGGCTAGCGAACGACCGGCATGGCAAATTATGGCTTGTGATGCCGTGCCCGCCGCCGTGGCGCTGGCACAGGTCAATGCCGAGCTATTGGCATTGCCGGTAGAGGTTTGCACCAGTCACTGGTTTGACGGCTTGTCGCCGCAGACATTCGACCTGATTATTTCCAACCCGCCCTACGTCCGCGCCGGCGACTACCATCTGGGGCAGGGCGATGTGCGGTTCGAGCCGGAGTCTGCTCTGGTCGCCGGCGAGGATGGCCTTGACGACCTGCGCCTGATCGTCGGTCAGGCGCCGGAATGGCTGGCCGGCGGCGGGTGGCTTGTGGTTGAGCATGGGTTTGACCAGGCGCTTGCGGTCCGGGGATTATTCAGCGCCGCGGGCTTTGAGAACATCCGGACTCAAAAAGACTACGGTGGCCAGGACCGATTGACACTTGCCCAACGCCCTGCTCCAGCCGGTGAGAATTTTACGGGAGAATCCGATGCTCAATGACGACGAACTCCTGCGGTACAGCCGTCAGATTCTGCTGCCGGCATTTGACGTAGCCGGACAGGCACGGTTGAAATCAGCCCGGGTGCTGATCGTTGGTGCGGGCGGACTGGGCTGTCCGGTCGCCCTGTATCTTGGCGCCGCCGGCGTGGGCAGCCTGACCATTGCCGATGATGACTGCATTGAGGTGGCCAACCTGCAACGCCAGGTCGCGTTCGCCGACAGTCAGATTGGTGTGGCCAAGGCTGAGGCGCTGGCGGAACGGGTGCGGCTGATCAACCCCTTGATAAGCGTGACATCGCTTCCCCAGCGCCTTAGCGGTGAGCAATTGGCGGGGCAGGTGGCTGAATCCGACCTGGTTCTGGACTGCACCGACAATTTCGCGGCGCGCTTTGACATCAACCGGGCCTGTGTCGCAGCCAGGGTGCCACTGGTGTCCGGCGCCGCCATAAGAGGTGAGGGACAGCTTGCGGTCTTCGATGCGCGTCAGGACGAAGCGCCCTGCTATCAGTGCCTTTACCCCGATCAGGGCAATGAAGAGCTGAACTGCTCGGAGGCAGGTGTAATCGGGCCTCTGGTCGGCATGATCGGCGCCAGTCAGGCCATGGAGGCCATTAAACTTTTGGCTGGCGTGGGAGCGCCCTTGACCGGTCGCGTCCTGATTCTGGACGCCTGGCGCATGGAATGGCGGGAAATGAAACTGGCCCGCGATCCCGGGTGTCCGGTTTGCGGCTAGCGACTGTTAGCCACAGACAAAGATAAAGATTAGCCACGGACGGTGCGGACGCACACGGACAAAGATAAAGAT
>JAGXLV010000040.1:0-6424 GCA_018334495.1 Oleiphilaceae bacterium | reverse complement strand
CTCACGGACAACTGCCAAGGCAAAGACGAGAAAGTATAGCCACGAAACCCACGAACCCGCACGAACAACTGATAAGACAAGAATTCTCTACATCCGTTAATCATTATCTTTTCGTCCGTGAGTGTCCGTGGCCATTATTTCTTTCTCTTTCTCTTAGCCATTTTTCGTGCACTTTCGTGGGCGTTCGTGGCTATACTTTGCTTGTCTTTGTCCGTGCGCCTTTATTCGTCCGTGGCAAAAGAGGTTATTTTTTCAGCGCCTGAAATCGCGCAATGGCCTCTTTCCGGCTTTCTTTCAGATCCACGATCGGTCTTGGGTAGCCTTTGGGAATTACCCCCCTGGCCCAGGGCTGATGAATCCGTTTGTTGTCCAGCCCCGCCAATTCCGGGACGTAGCGTCGAATAAACTCGCCATCGGGGTCAAAGCGTTCGCTTTGGGTGGCCGGGTTGAATACCCGGAAGTAGGGCGCGGAATCGGTCCCGGTTGAGGCGCTCCATTGCCAGCCGCCGTTGTTGGAAGCGAGAAAACCATCCACCAGATTGGACATGAACCAGGCCTCGCCCAGACGCCAATCCAGGAACAGGTTTTTGGATAGAAACATGGCGGTGATCATGCGCAGGCGGTTGTGCATCCAGCCGGTCTGGCGCAGCTGGCGCATGGCTGCATCGACGATGGGAACCCCTGTGCGGCCCTCTTTCCAGGCCTCGAAAGCATCGCCGGGCTCATTCCACACCAGGGCTTCGGTTTCGGGTTTGAAAGCCCTGTGCATGCCGACTCGCGGGTAGTGGTAGAGAATGTTGATATAGAAATCCCGCCAGGCGATTTCGTTGACCCAGGTGAACAGGGCCTCCGGTGCGCCGCCGGCGCTGATGATCCGGTTGGCTGCCTGCCAGCATTGCCGGCCGGACAAGACGCCATTGGCCAGGTAGGGTGACAGCAAGCTGGTGCCATCAACGGCGGGAAAGTCTCTGAGGTTTTTGTAGTCTGCCACGCGTTCGTCCAGAAAACGCTCCAACTGCTCATGGGCGGCCTGTTCACCGGTGCCAACCAGAGGTTCAGGGGCCCGGGCATAGGCGGCGATCGCATCGGTATCCAGCCGGGCCGGCGACACCGGGTCGCCAATGGCCCGGGGTGTTGGATAAAGCGCGGGATTGGTCTCTTCCGCCCATTGCCGCCAGCGCCTGGCAAACGGTGTGAAGACCGAATAGGGCTGGTCCTGCTGGGTCAGGATGGTGCCCGCCGGGGCCACCGTCTGGTCACGGTACTTGGCGACGTTGACGCCTGCATCCGCCAGCGCGTCGCGCACGAACTTATCGCGACGGCGCTCATTGACTCCGAATTCTTCGTTGAAATGAATCTGGCTGATCCGGTGTTCCTGGCAATGAGCCAGGAGTTCCCGGGGATTATTGGTGAACCGGCTGCCCTGGAGGATGTCCAGGGGAATACCCAGCCTGGCGAGAGACTCGGACAGGCTGTTGAGATGATCCACCACGAATCGCAGGCGGGCGGGCGACCAGTCGTGTTCCTGCCACTGCTCGGGTGTTGCAATAAAGCAGGCCCGAACCGGCTCGCTTTGGCTGCAGGCGGCCGTCAAGGCGGCGTGGTCGGCGGTTCGCAGATCGTTGCGAAACCAGACAAGCTGAGTCATGGGCTATTCCGTTTTTTGGCAATCATGAGTGCAACGGTGTGTGTATTCGCGGCGCCGGGCCGATTGGATTATAGTCGAGCCGGAGGAACTTTGGATCTTCAAAGGCTTAATGAGCAATAGTGCGTATTGAGGTCGTCAGGCCAGGCTCTTATAAAGGCCGGCTGGTCCGAACTTCTCCAGGCGGGATGCCTGTCAATAATAATGTGTGCAGTAGAGGAAGCAATCAATTTGAATGCCAAGGTAACAGGCAGTGATGGCCAGTGGGACCATCCCTATGAACTCCAGCCGGGTCAGACCCAGAGTCATGAGCTTAGCCAGAGCCGGGTATGGGTGACCCTGCTCGACACCGAGTGGCAGGTTCGTTCTGAAGCCTCGCCGCAAGAGGACGATCGCGATATCTGGAGCCAAGCCATAGGCCCGGTGGATCACAGTGATGAGGTGAAACCGCAACGTTTTATCCATCCTGGCCCGGGCGATTCAGTGACTTACTTGCCCGCCCTGGCTAACTTGCCTACGGTGATTCGTCCATACCAGCCTCTGACCATTCCGCCCAAAGGCGAGTGCACGGTGTATGTTGGCACTGTGACCTGGTTGCGGATTCTGGTGGGTGACAAGCGTCACGAATTGATAGAGCTGCCGTTGACCGAGCCAGCGCGGACCTGGGTCGGCCCCTCCACCATGGATGGCGAGGTCTGCTACACCGCTCCGAGCTACGCCCGTTTGGTGTTGGATCTTGTGCCTAAAAAGCCCTGGCGGGCCATTACCCCGGTGCGTATCTGTAATCAACGCGCCGAGCCTTTCCTGCTGGAACGATTCAGCCTGCCAACCACTTTGCTGTCTCTCCATCAGAATGAGGAAGGCGTACTCTGGACGCCCCAGGTAACCGTTGTCTGTGAAACCGATCTGAGCGCAGCCAGATTGAAAGTTGACACTACCCTGATTGCTGCTGCCGGTAACTGCCAATTGCTGTCCGGCCCCCGTGAAAAATCGGAGCGGGCCGGGGTTGTCCGCGCCTTCGACCGGATATTCGGATGATGGCCCAATCCAATCCAACCTTCATGGAGTCAGCCCCCTCATGAACGAAGCTGAAAGTGCCATTACGCAAGTAGCGGATGCGATTCATTGGGGTGCCTGGGTTCACGCTTTTATCCTGATTGCGGCGGGCGTTTTTTTGGCCGTTTTTGCTCGCAGGGGCGTCACTCACTTCATGAAGGACCGAGGCTCCCGGCACCAGACCGTGATGCTCCGACGCCTGGTATTTTACGTTATTCTGGGCGTGTTTATTATGGCCGCGATGCGGGAAGCCGGCTTTGCGCCGGATGTGCTTCTGGGCGCCGCTGGCATTCTCACTGTGGCCATCGGTTTTGCATCTCAGACCTCCGCCTCCAACATGATCAGTGGGCTATTCCTGCTGGTGGAACGGCCCTTTGAGATCGGCAATATCATTGAGGTGGAAGCTACCATCGGGGAAGTGGTTGGTATCGATATGCTCAGTGTGAAGCTGCGTACGCCGGACAACCTTTACGTCCGAATACCCAATGAAACCCTGATCAAGACCCTGGTGATCAACCGGTCCCGGTTTCCCATCCGGCGCCTGGACCTGAGAGTGGGCATTGCCTACGGTGAAGATGTGGAGCGCACGAAAACCTTACTTCTTGAACTGGCGGAAAAAAGTACAGCCTGCCTGAGAGAGCCCAGGCCTTTCGTGCTGGTGAGAGATTTCGGGCCATCATCCATTGACCTGCAGTTTTCCTTCTGGGTGCTGAGCGCCGAGGTTCTGGAAGGTCGCAGCGAAATGATGGTGCTGGTCAAGAAGGCTCTGGACGAGGAGGGTATTGAAATTCCGTTCCCTCACACCAGCATCTACGCAGGCAGCAATTCAAAACCCTTCAAGATCGAGTTGCTTAACCCAGACTCACCATTTCAGGCCGGAGACCCCAATGCCAACAAAACCGGGTGATGCCCAGCAAGACAAAACGGTCGAACTTGCGGATAGAGTGCCTCTCGGCTGGCGCGAATGGGCGGGTTTGCCGGAGCTTGGCATCAACCGGGTCAAAGCCAAGGTGGATACCGGTGCACGCACTTCCTGCCTGCATACCTTTCGCATGGAGCCCTATGAGCAGGACGGTGAACGCCGGGTCAAATTCTGGGTGCACCCGGTGCAGAATGACCTCCATGAAGTGATCGCCTGTGACGCCGCTATTCTGGATGAGCGCATGGTGACCGATTCCGGCGGCCATCAGGAACTTCGCCTGGTGATTCAAACCACGCTGCAGCTTGGTGACAGCCAGTGGCCGGTGGAAGTCACCCTGACCAATCGGGATACCATGCGATTCCGGATGCTGATAGGGCGCACAGCCCTGGCAGGGCGCGGTGTTGTCCTGCCCGAATCCTCCTATCTTGCCGGAGAGCCGGCCTTAAGGACGTCTAAATGAAAATCGCAGTGATGTCCCGCAACAAGTCGCTGTATTCCACCCGCCGGCTTGTGGAGGAAAGCCTCAACAAGGGTCACGAAGTGCGCGTGGTTGACGCCTTGCACTGTTACATGAACATCACGTCGGCCAACCCGCAGATTCACTACCACGGTGAAGTGCTCGACGATTTCGATGTGGTCATCCCGCGCATTGGCGCGTCGATCACCTTTTACGGCACGGCGGTGCTGCGCCAGTTTGAAATGATGGGCTGTTTTCCCGTGAACGAATCGGTCGCCATCTCCAGATCCCGCGATAAATTGCGGTCCCTGCAGTTGCTGGCCCGCAAGGGCGTGGGCATGCCGGTGACCGGTTTTGCCAACAAACCGGATAACGTGCCGGACCTGATCAAAATGGTGGGCAGCACCCCCGTTGTGATCAAACTGCTGCAGGGCACCCAGGGTATCGGCGTGGTGCTGGCGGAAACCCGCAAGGCCGCCGAAAGCGTGATTGAGGCATTCATGGGCCTGAAAGCCGACATTCTGGTGCAGGAATATATAAGAGAAGCCGGCGGTGCCGACATCCGCTGTTTCGTGATCGGCGACAAGGTGATTGCCGCCATGAAACGCCAGGCCGCGGAAGGGGAGTTCCGCTCAAACCTGCACCGGGGTGGCACCGCCTCCCTGATCCGCATTAGCCCGGAAGAGCGTAAAACCGCCACTGACGCCGCCAAGGCCATGGGCCTGAATGTCGCTGGTGTGGATTTGCTGCGCTCAAGCCGCGGGCCGCTGGTGATGGAGGTGAACTCGTCGCCCGGACTGGAAGGTATTGAAACCGCCACCGGCAAGAACATCGCCGGCATGATCATTGACTGGACCGAACGTAACCAGAAACCCTGGAAAACCCGCACCAAAGGAAGAGGCTGATATGGCTCGCGCGCCTTTCAAAATCGCCGGTGCCGAAATTGCAGCGGGCAGTCGTCAGACGGTCGAGGTGCCGGTCGCCAAACTCTACACCCACACACCGCTTCACATTCCGGTAGAAGTCGTGCACGGGCGCCGGGAGGGGCCGGTACTGCTGGTTTGCGCCGCCATTCATGGCGATGAAATCGCCGGCGTCGAGATCATTCGCAGAGTCCTGCGCCACTCGTCCCTGCGCCAGTTGCGAGGTACGCTGATTGCCGTGCCGATCGTCAACATATTCGGTTTTCTCCAGCGCACCCGTTACCTGCCGGACCGCCGGGACCTGAACCGGTGCTTTCCGGGCTCTGAAACCGGTTCACTGGGTGGCCGCATTGCCTACCTGTTCCGTACCCAGATCATGGAAAACGTCACCCACATCATTGACCTGCATACCGGGGCGATCCACCGTTTCAATCTGCCGCAGATCCGGGCCGAGCTGAACAACCCTCAAACCGCCTTGATCGCCGAAGCCTTTGGTGCGCCGGTCATCCTGAATGCCAGTTTGCGCGAGGGCACACTGCGGGAATACGCCGATTCCCAGGGTATTCCGGTCATTACCTTTGAAGGCGGCGAGGCCTTGCGGTTCGATGAGGTCGTCATCTCCAGTGGCGCCCGCGGCGTCGCCCGGGTCATGCGGACTCTGGAGATGCTGCCCACCAAGGCCGGGCGCCCCAAGCCCCGTAAACGCTCGGAAGTCGCCGCCAGCTCCAACTGGGTCCGGTCCGATACCGATGGCATTCTGCGGTCCATCGTCCGTCTTGGGCAGAGAGTGCGAAAAGGCCAGAAACTTGCCGTGGTGGCGGACCCTTTCGGGCAAATGGAAACACCACTGGTGACCCCCTATGCCGGCATTGTCATCGGCATGGCCAATCTGCCCCTGGTCAACGAAGGCGAGGCCGTATTTCACATTGCCCGTTTCGAGGAACTGGGCGAAGCTGAAAAAGCCATGGATTATTTCCGGTCATCCATGGAGCCGGAAACCACCGAAAATACGGTGCCGGTTCATCCCTGGGAAGAACCTGAAAAATAGGAGGCGAGCCCATGATCTGGGATCAGACCACCGTTGAACTCAAGCCGCGCAGCCGGGGCTTTCACCTGATCACTGATGAAGTCCTGTCACAGGCCCCCGACCTGAGCCAGTGCCAGGTGGGCCAGTTGCACCTGTTCCTCCAACACACGTCGGCCTCACTCACGATTAACGAAAACGCCGACCCGGATGTAAGAGGCGACCTGGAGCGCCACTTCAACGTTATGGTGCCGGAAAATCAGCCTCATTATGAACACACCCTGGAAGGGCCAGACGACATGCCGGCCCACATCAAGGGCGTCCTGATTGGGCCCTCCCTGACCATTCCCGTGACCGACGGCCGCATGGCCCTGGGCACCTGGCAGGGGCTTTATCT
>JAGXLV010000039.1 GCA_018334495.1 Oleiphilaceae bacterium | reverse complement strand
CAATGGCATGCTGGCGCAGGACGAGCAATTCCAGGCCGAGCAGAACGCCCGCCTGGTCCGCAGTGCCGAGCGTTATTACCGCACCATGTTCACCGGCCGTGTCAGCACATGGAACCTGCGCGACCGTCACATGAGTGACACGCTGGAGGCCCTCTGGCAGCACCTGAACCGCCGTAACAGCAGCCAGACCCGAATTGCGGTCTGGGAACACAACTCTCATGTGGGTGACGCACGGGCAACCGACATGGGTGCCCGCGGCGAATACAACGTGGGCCAGTTGACCCGGGAGCGTCACGACGGCGAAACCCTGCTGTTAGGGTTTTCCACCTATCACGGCACGGTGTCCGCAGCCTCTTCCTGGGGCGGGCCGGTCGAACGCAAAGCGGTCAACCCCGGGCTGCAGGGCAGTTACGAAGAACTCTTTCATTCTGTGGCTGAAACGGCATTTTTCCTGGAGCTGGGAGCCAGGGCTCCTGCCACGCTTTATACGCCACGATTACAGCGCGCCATAGGCGTACTGTATCTGCCGGCATCGGAGCGCAGGAGTCATTACTTCAACTGCACCCTGACCGATCAGTTCGATGCGGTGATCCACTTTGATACCACTAGCGCCTTGAAGCCACTGGATCACCTGGGAGGCTGGGAAAGCGGCGCACCGGACACTTATCCGTTCGGGCTTTAAACCTTGCAGTCGGGCCATTAGCGGTGAAAAAGGTTGATCAGCAGGGTAAGTATCAGGCTGACCAGAATCATGGAGGTGATGGGAATGAAGACCTGTCCGCTTTCCCCGCGAATGTGAATATCGCCGGGAAGGCGGCCAAACCAGTTTACCAGCCAGGGTGCGAACTGAAGCGCCAGCCCGACCGCGATGAACATCAATCCGGTGATGATCAGCCATTTCGGCATAGGTTGGCTCCCATGGTTGGAAGGGTCTCACTATTCCCGGTTTGCCAAGGCGACGAAGCGGTTGTGAATTCGGCGGACACTGAAAAAAACCGCCACCATAACCAGAGGTATGGCAACGCCAAGAATCAGAGGCTTATTGAATTCAAGTCCTGTCGCATAAGCCGAGTCCAGTCCGATTTTTAGTAGGGCCACCAAGTAATAGCTGATGGCCACAACAGAAAGACCTTCGACCGTGTGTTGCATCATTAATTGTATCTGCGAGCGACGATCCATTGAACTGAGCAGCTGCTGATTTTGATTCTGAATGGAAAGATCGACACGGGTACCCATCAGTTCCGACGCCCGGTCAATCCGGCGGGAGAGGTCTTCCAAACGATCTCCGACCGATTCGCAGGTTTTTACCGCTGGCGTGAGCCGGCGAGTCATGAATTCGCCGATGGTCAAGTGCCCCGAAAGCTCATCTTCCCTGAGTTCTTCCAGCCGGCTCATTACCAGCCGGTGATAGGCTCGGGTCGCTGAGAAACGAAATGTGGAATGGGCTCGAAACGCCTCGATCCTGGCTGCAATACCTGACAACTTGGTCAAAGTTTGCTGTTCATCTGTCTGATCGTCATCCGCCAGGGTTTGAGTGATATCCGCCAGTTGCTGATCCATATCATTGAGTTCCGGCGATATTTCCCGCGCCAGTGGCAGCGCCAGCAATGCCATCAAACGGTAGGTTTCGATCTCGATAATCCGCTGGGTCAGTCGGCCGATCTGGCTGTTGGACAGAGTCCGGTTCAGTATGAGAAAGCGTCCGAAACCGTCGCTGTGCAAACGGAAACTGCCCCAGACCGAGGCGCTACCGTCCGCCAGACTGCTGCCGATCAACCGCTGATCCTCGAACCAGGGTTTTATCCGCACCTGGCTCCGATCCGGCTCCTCATTGACCTCTTGAAGGTCAACATGGAAAGCCGCGACCACCTCCCCCACCAATCGGCTCAACCAACCCTGAGGCAAAGAGTCGATGGCGGTCCGGCCGAATGGCGCCGAGGCATGATCGATCTCATCAATAAAAGTATAGGAAGCGAACTCCATGTGCATTTCCCGTCGCAGGCGAAAACTGCCGAAGTCATGCTCGTAAAACCGCACGTCGTGTTCAGGCTCCGAGAAACCGAACAGGCCATGAAGTTCCTGGAGGTGCCGGAACTGTTCGAGTTGCTGCGTTTCAGTGGTCAGCAGCGCTATGTGGGAGACTCTTGCAGGGCTGGTAATGACCTGGAAGGGGCGGGAATGAAGCTCGTCATAAAGCTCGGTACGCAACGGATGCAGCGTGAGTTCGGGGAAAGTGAAATCCATAATGCCCTCGGATGCCGGCCCTGATCATGGCAAATCGCCAACAGGGAGCTTGATCATGCTAAGACTAAGGCATCCGAGCGCCCGCGGGAATATGACCATCGACCCACGACTTGGGGCTAGTGTCCCGGGCTGATCCTCAGCCCTTTGTATCCACAGGCGGCGTGGGCCGTATCAGAATTTCATTGACGTCCACATGAGGCGGTTGGGCCAGGGCGTAAGTGACGGCATGAGCCACGTCCACCGGTTGCAGTGCGGTGACCGGAGGCTCGTCGAAAAAGGGCGTGTCCACCATACCCGGCTCGATCAGAGTGACTCTCACCCCGGTACCGCGAAGTTCCTCCCGTACGTTGTAACCGATGCCGGATACCGCCCATTTGGTGGCGCTGTACATGGAGCCGGGAATGGTCGTGCGCCCTGCGGCGGAGCCGGTCAGCAGCAGATGGCCCCGGCTTTCCTTCAGGGCCGGCAAACTGTGTTGCAGAGTCAGGCCGACGCCGTAGATATTGGTCAGAATCATGTCGCGCCAGGCGTCCGGGTCAGCGCCGCTGAAACCACCCGGAGAACCTCCGCGCCCGGCATTGGCGAAAACTGCGTCGATTTGCCCGAAAGTACTCAGGGCCTGCTCGACCATGGCTTTCTGGTCGTCGCTGTTTTGCACGTCGCACTGGACGGTCAGCACCCGCTCATCGCCCCCGAGCTCTTTTTTCAATTTTTCGAGCTTGTCCACTGAGCGAGCCGCCAGCACCAGCCGGTAACCTGCGTTGGCCGCGGACCGGGCCGTGGCGGCGCCTATGCCGGAGGATGCGCCGGTGATTAAAAGAACGGGATCGGTCATATTGTAAGTCTCCCTTTAGCGAATTCAGCGTTTGAGTCCTCATTACCCTAACACCACAAGGCTTTGCCAAGCACTCCATGGCCGCCAATGCGGTACCGCAATGTCACCTATTTCAGATGTTGTTCCAGCCAGCTGTTTAGCTGTGCTGCCGACATGGCACCGCTTTGGCGGCCAACCTCTTTACCCTGGCGGAACAAAATCAGGGTAGGGATGCTGCGAATGCCGAAACGGCTCGAGGCCTGGGGCGCTTTTTCGGTGTCCACCTTGGCGAAAGCCACTGTGCCGCCCCACTGTTTGGCGGCTTTCCGGAACTCCGGCGCCATGGTTTTGCAGGGGCCGCACCAGGTGGCCCAGAAATCCACCAGTACCGGCAGATCCGATTTGGCGGTGAAAGCCGGCAGTGATGAATCGCTCAGTTCGGCCACATCGCCGGCCAACAGTGGTTGCTTGCAGGCACCGCAATTGGGGTGGTCGGCCAGACGGCTTGAAGGCACACGGTTGGGCTTGTGGCAGTGGGGGCAGAAGATGTGCAGGGGGTCGGTCATAAAAGCGCCTCGGGCGGAAAAGGATGCATTTCTGTTAGCATACGAAGTCTATAAACAATTTTCAGGTGATTGATGGGTCTTTTGTTCGAGGAAATTGATACTCAGCCCTCCGCACTGGGCGAGATTTCCCTGCGGCGCAGGCGAATCCCCGCCCTGGGCGACCGGGATATCTACGAAGTGAAGCTGGGTGAGGAATTCCTCATGTCCAGCATGTTCGTGGATGCCGAGATTGCGCTGGCGGATCTTGGCCTGGCGGCCGTCGACGGCAAGGATCTGGCCGTGGTGGTGGGCGGTCTGGGCCTGGGTTACACCGCTGAAGCCGCGCTGAAAAATGATCGCGTTGCGGAACTGCTGGTGGTGGACGCGCTGAATACCGTCATCCAGTGGCATGAGCAGGAAAAAGTGCCTTTGGGTAAAATATTGAAGGATGATCCGCGCTGTCGTTTTGTTCACGCCAGCTTTTTCGATCTGGCCCTTGCGCCCGAAAGAGGTTTTGATCCCGACCAGCCCGGGCGAGAGTTTGATGCCATTCTGCTGGACATCGATCATTCGCCGCGGGCGCTTCTGAACGATTCCAATGCCAGTTTCTACAATGCCGAGAGCCTTGGCACCATGGCGTGCCAGCTGCGCCCGGGTGGCGTCTTCGCCATGTGGTCGAACGAGCCGCCTGATGACGAATTTCTGGAGATTCTAGAAGGTGTGTTTGTGGAGGTTGAGGCCCGGGTGGTGTCGTTCTTCAATCCTTTCCAGAATTGCGAATCCTCCAACACGGTTTATGTTGCCCGCCGGGCTGCTTTAAAACCCTAGTGGCCCGACGGGCCACTAGCGCCAGCGCTCCAGGCAGCCATTGCGAACAAGATAGCGGCCGGTTTCCTCGCCTCTGTGCCGGTAGACCCACCACTGGCCCGCCTGCTGGTCGGGGTCGCCCAGAATGTAGCGCACCTGGTCCGCGCTCATGCCGGTCTTGACCCGTTGCTTTGCCCTTAGATGCCGGAGCCGGGTGGACTGGATATACCCTGCGCCGCAGGCGCTCTCGGACGCCCCGGCTTTGTTTGCGGGTTCCGCCGGTGCCTGATAGCGGAAATCCGTGCCGGTATCGAGCCGCCCGCCAGTGAGCACAGGCTCCACAGTGACAGCGACGGCATCGTCGCCGCAGGGGGTGTCGGAAAAGACAGTCTGTTGGCCCGACTCGCAGCGGTAAATCTCGCTGTAGCCGGTGCCGGGCAGTAGCATTACCACAAGCAATGCCGCCGCCATGGGAGTGGGTCGCATCCTGCGCCTCCTGACGTTACGTCCGTGTTGGTTGGGTGGCAAGATTAGCAGACGGGGACTGGCAACCACCAGCCCCTGACAAGGGAGAGTGCGGTTATGATATCCGAGCCATCAATTGACTGGTCAGACACAGTGGCGGCGGCCTGGCGCCGGCACCGCCGGGGCTTACGGGCCATAAGGCGCCTGGATCCGGTGCAATGGCAGGACTTGCAGGGCATCGATCGTCAGCAGCAGGCGCTTGCCCGCAACACCGAACGGTTCCTGTCCGGCCAGCCCGCCAATAACGCGCTGCTTTGGGGCGCCCGGGGTACCGGTAAATCGTCTTTGATCAAGGCGCTGCTCAATCGCTACGCTGGGAACGGCCTGCGTATGATTGAGGTGGACAAGGACGATCTGGTCAATCTGCCGGAAATCGTCGATGACATCTGCGAGCAGCCCTACCGCTTCGTGATTTACTGCGATGATCTGTCTTTCGAGGCCGGGGAGTCGTCCTACAAGGCCCTCAAGAGCGTGTTGGAGGGTTCACTGGAACTGCCACCGGAGAACGTCAGGGTCTACGCCACCTCCAACCGGCGCCACCTGATGCCGGAATTCATGGCGGATAATCTGGCCAGCGGTATGCGCGGCGGCGAACTGCACCCGAACGAAGCCATAGAGGAACAGGTCTCGCTGGCGGACCGGTTTGGCCTCCAGTTGTCCTTCTATGCCTTCTCACAGGAGGTTTACCTGCAGGCGGTGGATGCACTGTTTCACGAAGTGGCGGACCGCGAGCAGCTGCACCGGGAAGCCATCCGTTTTGCGCTTGGCCGGGGTGTTCGCAACGGCCGTGCGGCGCAACAATTCTACCGACAGTTTGCCGGTGAAAGCTTCAGTTCCGGGGCAACCAGACCCGGAAAATAACACCGGTCTTGTCTGGGCAATTACAGGCTTGCGCCCAGCCCTTATGGTGCTCTGCGATCAGCCGCACAATCAGCAAGCCCTGGCCCAGATGGCCTTGCTCCGGGCCGTCCCGCAGAGACACAAAGGGGCTGAAAAGCTCGCTGGCAAGATCGGTGGGCAGGCTTGAGCCCTCGTTGAACACGCTGAGCTCGACGCCGTCATTCCCGGGCTTGACCTCCAGCTCGATATCGCCGCCCTCAGGGGTGAAATCCCGGGCGTTGTCCACCAGTTTGTCCAGTAACTGCACGATATGCTCAGGTGAGCCCTGCACCCGGATGTTGGACTCCGGCCCCCGATAGCGGATCCGGTGAACCGGCGACAGGGCCTGATAGGCGCCGGTGACTTCGTGCACTACTGCGGCCAGATCAAATGCCTCATGGTCGGCATGATCGAAGCTTTGCTCCAGCCTTGCGGCCTCGCTCATGCCCTGGAGTATATGACTGAGCCGGTCGGTGGCCTTGTGGGCCCGTTCCAGATAAATCGTCTGATTGCATTCAGTGTTTTTCTGGGCCAGGTTGTCCAGCGATGATCGCACAACCGCGACCGGTGTCTTGAGTTCATGGGACAGCCGCTTCGAAAAGCTTTCCAGGTACCGGGTGTAACTTTGCAGGTTATCCACCATGCGGCTGAACTGGCGCGAGAGCTGTCCCAGTTCATCCCCGGCAGTGCTGGCGGGCATGGGGCCCAGCACCCGGCCGTCGTTATCGATGCTGGCACGAACCGCTTTTTGCAGGCGGGCAATGCGCCAGGACAGCCAGCTGACATAGGCCAGCAATGCCAGAATCAAGGTCACAATCAGCAGGACGCTTCGAGTAATGACCGAGCCCAGGGTGTTCCCGGACAGCGCGAGAATCTGGGCCAGGGATTGTTCCAGCACCAGAGAATGGCCGTTTGCCAGGCTCTGGTGAACCATCAGTTGCGCCGGTGCCTGGTCGTGGCGAACGATACCGTCGGTCGGGATGTCAGAGGGGGCCAGGCGCTCGGAAATGGCCGGCAAGCGGGCCGGTTCCGGCTGGAAAAACCGCACCAGGGCCCGCAAGCCGTTCAGGCTGATCTGTTCAATAATCTCCATGGCACCCAATGAGTCGAAGGCCAGCCGGTTATCAGGTGCCGGGAGCATCTCTTGCGCCAGAATCCAGCCCTCCGGATCCAGTACCAGTGCCCGCTGGCCTGGCAGCAGCCGGCCGGCAATCTGTGTCTCCAGTTCGGGCTGTCGGGTCACCAGTCTGGGCAGGTTCCGGGGTGAGCCGGGGCCGGTCACGGAGGTGATTCCGGCTTGTTCGATAACCGGCCGGTGAATATTGAAACTGAACCCCGAGCCGAGTCCCGGACGGGGCAGACGGATCTCCACCTGATAGCCCGAGCCAGTCGCCTGCCAGGCGCCACTGACGTTGTAATCGGTTTGGGCGCTGGGGCCCGGGCGCCAGCCGAACACCTGCCCCGGGGCGGAGGTGCGGAGATGGCGCTCGAAACGCTTGTTGCCCTCGCGCCAGTATAAACGCACATGGTCGTAAGCCCGTGTTGGCTGCCCCGGGTCAAAGTAGCGTGTCCTCGGATTTGTTACCCGGATGAGTAAATACAAATGCTGATCATCGACCGCCAGTTGCCAGTTTGCGTCGGCACTGTCGTCGCCTGGCATGGCCTCAGGCCAATCATCGCCATAGCCGTCCAGATTCAGCGGCGATTCGAGATTGCGGGCGTAGAGTGGGGTTTGCGGGCCTGGCCCTGAGGTTTTTGCGTCTGTGTCCGCGATGTCCAGAGTCTGGCCCAACCGGGCGGCCTGGCCGGCTAACTGGGTGGCGGCCTGGTCTCTGAGGGCGTCATCCAGTTCAAGTACAAATTGCAGGCCCGCCCAGGGAATCAGCAACATCGAGACACTGGCGATCAGCAATTGGCGTTTCAGGCGCAAGGCTCAGGCCTCATGGGCGTTCCAGCGATAACCAAAACCGTAGGCAGTCTGGATGCCGTCAAACTGTGGGTCGATTTGCTGGAATTTGCGCCGTATACGTTTGATGTGGGAGGTGACAGTGTTGTCGTCCAGCACGGTACTGGCCGCCTCCATTAGCTGTGTCCGGTTTTTCACGTGACCGGGATGATGAACCAATGCGTGTAGCATCCAGAATTCGGTGACAGTGAGTTCGATCGCCGTGGTATCCCATGCCACTGTCATGCGATCAACATTCAGGTGCAGACGGCCTCGTTGCAGGAGTTCATCAGGCTGGCGGCTGGATTCAGCCCAGGCATCCGTGCGACGCAGCAACGCCGTGATGCGGGCAAACAAATGATCCAGGCTCATGTCCTTGGTGACGTAATCATCGGCGCCCAGGCGCAGGCCCAGCACTGAATCGGCATCGCCGTCACGGGCGGTCAGAAAAATCATGGGCAGAGTCGCCGAGCAGTGGCGAAGATCACGGCATAGATCAAAGCCCCCGTCCATTTCATCCCCAAGGCCCACATCAATGATCGCCAGATCCGGTAAATTGTTGCGCAGGGCATCAAGGGCGCTGGCGCGGTCACTGTAGACAGACACGCGATAGCCCCGGCGCTCGAAGGCATCGCGATAGTTCTCCCGGATCGCCGGTTCGTCCTCGATCAGTGCAATGTGCCGTTTCATACCCGTATCCGTTGATGTTCGTGGCCCTCATTTAACCACGGCTACAGGCAATGGCAAGGCGAGACCGGGGCTTTGCCATAATTGATCATTTTCTTGCGCCGGTTTGCCTGTTTTTGTCACCGCATCGCCGCTTCCATGAGGTGCAATGGTCGTTATCAAACGCCCAACACCGCAAGGAGTAAACCATGTCTCAATCCGTCACCGGTATGTGTCGACTTGTTGATCGGACTCAAACCAAAACCACGCGGACCAGGTTCCGGGTTATCACACGGATGGAAGATGTCAGCTTCTGGTTGGCGATTGTGCTGCTGGTGTCACTGCATTCCCTGTATGACCCGGGACAACATTCAGGTTTCGAACCGGCCGGTCCCGGAGTCGGCAATACTCAAGCTCCCGCGATCCGCTATTCAGGCGAAGGGCAACCGCTGAAAAGTCCCGTTGCAGAGCAAAACAGGAGTGCAGGCTGATGGCGCGCGCTTTATTTACCCCACTCCTGACCCTGGGCGTGGTGCTGACTCTGCTGATGTGGTTGGTGCTGAAAAATCTGGTGGCCCAGGAGTTGCCCATAACGCCGCTTCCTGCTGATCTGACTCCGGTTTCCTGTCATTGGCCGCCCGCTCCGTTGCTAAGCACCCTTGATTAAGAGCAAGCTGGACTTGGTGGCGCCATTGAGTTGATGGCTGCCCGGTCCTATGCTTGCAGCGTCTGTTGAAAAAGCGCAATCTCTGGCGCGCTGTAGACGCAAAACCATCCAGTTTCGCAAGGAGGCATGTTTATGAACCTTATATTATTCCTGATTATTGGTGGTATCGCCGGCTGGTTGGCCGGATTGATCATGAAGGGTCGTGGTTTCGGGATTCTGCCCAATATTGGTATCGGTATCGTTGGTTCTGTTATCGGCGGTTTTCTTTTTCGGCTGGCGGGACTGTCTTCCCAAGGTGCCGTGGGCGAATTGGTGACGGCGCTGGTCGGAGCCGTGGTGCTCCTGGCGATTGTCAGCGCCGTTAAAAAAGCCTGACGCCGCCGCGAGACCCAAGAAAACCCGTCAAAGAACAAACAGGAAATTATTTCAATGATTACACCCATGTCGGCTGTATTTGCCAGCGTTATTGCAGTGTTGATGGTGTTTCTGGCGTACCGGGTGTCGACCTTTCGACTGAAGTACCGACAGGGTCTGGGTCACAATGAGGATCCGGATTTTGAGGCGGCGGTGCGAGCTCACGGCAATCTCGTGGAATATGCGCCCCTCGCGTTAATCCTTCTGGTTGTGGGCGAACTCAATGGCGTCAACATAAAAACAGTTTACTGGGTCGGACTGGTATTCGTTGTCAGCCGTTTACTTCATGCCTGGGGCATGACTCAGGGGCGGGGCGGGCCCCATAAGGCCAGACTGGTGGGAACTCTGCTAAGCTGGCTCTCAATACTGGTGATGGCGGTGCTGGTCGTGTGGAACGTCATCAGAGTCAATCTCTGATCCGGCCCAGTCGGGTTTCCGGGAGTCTCTCCAAAGCCACCCTGAATCGAGGCTCAGGGTGGCTTTTTTCGTGACGCTGCAGGGGTTACTGAGCTTTGGCCATTTGCTCCGAGTTGTACTCCAGTTCCAGGCGCCTGTTGGCGGCATGGTCCTCGGGCTTGGTCAGAGGCCGGCGACTGCCCCAGCCACTCACGGTCATACGCGAGGCTTCAACGCCCTCGGCCTGAAGCAATTTGGCCGCTGAGCTGGCCCGCAATCGCGCCAGAAAGGCGTTGTACTCTTCGTTACCCAGAATATCGGTATGGCCGTGAATGTGCAGCGTCAGTTCCGGCCTGGCTTTGAGGTAGGCGGCATGGCGGCGGAGAATGTCCTTGTCCTCCTCACTCAGACGATGCTTGTTGAAGCTGTAGTGAAAGCGTGTCCGATGAGGCTTTTTGGGGCTGTCCTCCATTATCGGAGCTTCGCCGAGGCCTGCTTCCAGCATGGCCATCTTGGCCATCAGTTCCGGGTTGTCGTCGAGTACGAGTACGGTCATGTCCTGATCCTTGGTGATGTCGTCTGATCTGTTTTCCGGGTCTGCCTGAGTTTGATCAGGTTTCGCGTCGGCCAGGGTTGGCGGTCCAGCCGCTTCCTCGGCCGCTTGTACCGCTTTAGCGCCGCCCTGGTCAGCCACCGCCGGTAATGCGGAAGCGTTAGCCGAGGGCGCGGCGGCGTTGCGCTCACCGGTGCCAGCACAACCGGTCAGAAATCCGAGCATCAACCCACCGCAAAGCAGGTATCGAGCGGGTTGAGAGTATGGGGCCTGTTTTGAATTAAAGCGAGATGACAATCTCTGTGACATGTTTAAGTTCTCCTGATGAGTTCGGCTCTCCTCACGCCGGTGAGGTTCAAGTTTATTTAAACGCGAAAAGCAGTCGTTCCTGTGGTAGAAAGCAGCTGACAAACGACAAATAATGACCAATTGTGGCCCGACATGCTGATTATTCCCGCTGAAAACACCATCGACTGGAAGCGCCCGCCCTGGGTGACGCTTGGTCTCATGCTGGCCTGTCTGCTGGTGTTCGTGTTTTATCAGGGTGCCGATCCCCGCCTGATGAACGCGGCCATCGAGCGTTACCTGGAAGCGGATCTGGAAAAGCTGGAAGCGCCGGTTTACGAGGCGTATCTGGAGCGCCAGATTAATGTCCGGGGCGATACTGATCGTGTGCGGGAACTACAGGCTTTTCAGCAGGCCAGGGCCGAGGAAAACGAGCGCTGGCTGAGCGCCATGATGCTGTCTGACCGAGCCTTTTATTATTATGAACAGGCCAATCAGGACCTGTTGTGGGCACCTGGGCCCAAGGCCCGCTGGCAGGATTCACGACCCCCTATTCAGACCGAGCTGATTGACCAGTTGAGCGCCAGCCGGTCCGGGCTGGTGCCGGCTGATCTGACGATTTATGCGCCCTTTACCTATCAGTTTTTACACGGCGGCTGGGGGCATTTGATCGGCAACCTGGTGTTCCTTTTTTTGCTGGGCTTTACCCTGGAAAAAGCTTTGGGGCGGCTGCGATACCTGTTGGCGTATCTGCTTTGTGGCGCCTGTTCGGCCATGGTGTATACCGCTTTTTCAGTGGGTAGCCAGGTGCCTCTTGTGGGAGCGTCCGGTTCAATTTCCGGTCTTATGGGCATGTATGTGGCCATCTATGGTTTAAGGAAGATCCGGTTCTTTTATTTTGTCGGGGTTTATTTCGACTATTTCCGCGCGCCGGCCCTGGCCATGCTGCCGGTCTGGGTTGGCAAGGAGGTATACGACTATTGGTTTGCCGACGCCACCGGGGTTGCCTACATGGCCCACGCCGGCGGGCTGGTCGCCGGCGCGGCCCTGGTGCTGTTGTTTGGCAGAGGCTGGTTTCAGGTCCGCGAGGCGTTTTTCGAGCCGGAACAGGAAGAACAGGACCAGCAGTTTACCCAGGCCTACGGCCAGGCCATGACGAGCCTGGGCCGCATGGATTTCGAGATTGCCCGCCGGCAGTTCGAAGGTTTATGGCAGCGTTATCCGGACCGGTCCATCTTGCTGGAGCACCTGTACCAGCTGGCCAAGTTGCGCCCGGACCTGCCGGCCTATCGCAAGCGGGCCCGGGCCCTGATGCTGCAGGCGTTGAGCGGTGGCCAGCCCGAGCGGATGGTCGAAGTCTGGCGGGAATATCTGGCTCAGGGCGAGAGCGTCGAGCCGCTACCGCCTGAGGACCATAACCGGATATTGTTCAGCAGCTTGCGCCAGGATGATCTGAAAACCGCGGAAAAAGCCTTTGAATGCCTGAGGCGCGGCAGCGACCGGTCACTCATCGACGAGGCCTGCGCCCTGTTGGCGGAAGAGTTTGAGAAGCGCCAGATGGCGCCGAAGGGGAGGTACTACCGCCAACTCCTGGCCGCCGATTAATCGCCCGGGGCGAAACTGGCCCGGGGCTCTTTCAGGGGCTCGCGCCGGCCGGCTTGCGCCAGGTAGGCGGCCACTTGGCCATGGAGCGGATGGCCGCCGCATTTTTTCTGCACATAGGTCAGAAAGGCGATCGCTTTGTCCCACTGGTCCAGGCCATTGGCCAGGGCTTGCGCCATCAGCAAGTAGGCCGGCGCCAGGTCCTCGCTGGCAGGAAAGCGTTTATGGAAGTCCTGCAGCAGCCTCACGACCGCTTTGTATTCACCCTGACGGTAAAGCACCCCGGCGCAGGCCACGGCAAGCTCGGGGTCATCCAATCGGAAGCCCGGCTCGATACGCCCGAATGATTGCAACAAGTGCAGGATAACGCTGCCCTCATTGCGCGCTGCGGCCCAGGCCAGCAGGCGGAAACGGTGCCGGTGCTGCTCGACGGCGTCGTTTCGTGCGCTGGTGAGCCGGTAAAGCTGGCTCAGGCGCAGGGCGTCATTGGGGTCGCGTTTCAGGCACTCTTTGAGCATTGTCATCACCCGGTCGTAATTTCCGTCCTTGAGATTCATGTCGATATCGGCGTCAACGCGCCGGCTGCGGTCCCGGGCGGGTCCATCGGTTGGCGGTGCTTCCTGGTGGTCGCTGGCGAACCCCAGCTCCTCCTGATACTGAAACAGCAGATAACCCAGCATGTGGAACAGAATCAGAGTGAATGTACTGTTCAGGAATCCCGCCAGGGGGTTGGCCAGGCCCGGGGCGAAGTGATTGAGAGCGAATTCCTGGGCCGCGGCCGAGGCGAGAGTGAGCAGGATGATATAGCCGTACAACAGGAAATAGGGCCAGCCGATCCGGGAAATAAGCACCATCAGGTTAAAAGGGTTTACAGCAGCACCCACCGAGTGTTCCATCGCCAGTACCATAATGCTGGCGGGCACAGCCAATACGACAAAAGCGACTGCAAGCATGGCCAGGAAAGGCCCGCCCACCAGGGCCGCGCTGAAAATCAGCCCGCCCATCAGAAAAAACACCACCAGCTGCAGCACCACAATGCCGAAACCGTCGCCGGTAAACGCTGTGGCCAGGGGCGGCGGTTTCATGTGGCCGTCCGCGGTATGGCGGATAACGGCATAGGTATATTTGAACAACGCCAGCAGCAGGATAAGGCTTACGATCAACCCCACCAGGTTGGCGCTCAGCAGCATGGGCACCAGGGTACAGATGGCCACAACCATCAGAGGGTCGGTGTGAAAAGGGTATCGGAAGAAGGCGGGCAGACGATTCCAGAAAGGCACGACTTCCGTGGCGGCTCCAAGGTAACGCATGGCGTCAGAGCAACGCGGGCAAAAGCCCTGCTGACGGCGGGCATCGGCGTCCGGCATGCAATTGTTGCAGTAATGCATCAGGCAATCGCCACAATGCCACTTGGCGGGGGTTCCGGGATGATAATGACAGTCGTTTTTCACGGGCGCGCCAATGGTTGAGCGTTTTGTTAAGACCATGATCGCAGATAGGCGGTTTGCCGACCACAAGGATGGGGCCGCGACACTCACCGTGCTGAGCGCACGCCAGTCCTGAGCCAGGCAAATCACGAGCATGGTAGACTGTTTGCGGGTCGATTTCGTAAGACGGGCCAATAGTGGCTTCTCATTATACTGAAACCGCAAATCATTAGGCCGGAGGCGAGTTGGACACTTCTATCCATTACCAGGGCACACCGGAACCTGATAAAACCGCGCGGGCGGGTCGCCAATACACCTGGCGGGGCATTATCGAGTTGGCGTTCCGGCACAAGCCCCGCCTGGCCAGAGCGAATGTGCTCGCTATCCTGGCGACCGTGGTCAGTGTGCCTGTGCCATTGCTCCTGCCCATTCTGGTGGATGAAGTCCTGCTGGATGAAACCGGGCCGGTGATACCGACCATGCAGCAGTTCCTGCCGGAGGCCTGGCACACTGCGGTTGTTTACATTGGCGTTATGGTCGTGGCCGCGTTTCTGATGCGTGCCATGTCGCTGGCCTTTAACGTGGCTCAGTCGCGAGAGTTTTCGATGATTTCCAAGGATGTGGTGTTCCGCATCCGGTCTCGGCTTCTGGGAAGGCTGCAAAAAGTTGCGATGTCAGAGTATGAAACTATGGGTTCCGGTGCGGTCAGCAGCCATTTCATCACTGACCTGGATACTATCGACCAGTTTCTCGGCAGCACTATCAGCCGCTTCCTGGTCGCCAGCCTGACCGTCCTCGGCACGGCTCTGGTGCTGCTCTGGGTGCACTGGCAACTGGCGCTGGTCATTCTGCTGTTCAACCCGCTGGTCATTTTCATCACCACCGTGATTGGCAAGCAGGTGAAGGAACTCAAACGCAAGGAAAACAGCGCCTATGAGGTTTTCCAGGGCGCGCTGACCGAAACCCTGGACGCCATTCATCAGTTGCGAGCTGCCAACCGGGAAAGTCACTACCTGCAGCACCTGATCGGCAGGGCCCGTGACGTGCGGGACCATGCCGTCCAGTTCGAATGGCGGAGTGATGCTGCCAGCCGCGCCAGTTTTGCCCTGTTTCAGTTCGGCGTGGACGCATTCCGGGCGGCCGCCATGGTGGCGGTGCTGCTGAGCGATCTGAGCATCGGTATGATGTTCGCCGTTTTCGGCTACCTCTGGTTCATGCTGACTCCGGTGCAGGAAATGCTCAACATGCAGTACGCCTTTTACGCGGCCAACGCCGCGCTGGGGCGAATCAACCGGCTGCTGGACCTGCGGGAAGAGCCGCGTTACCCGGCGCTGGAAAACCCGTTCGAGGGCCGTCACACAGTCAGCTTGACTTTGCGGGACATTCACTTTGGCTACGACGACGAGGCGGTTCTGCGGGGCATCAATCTGCATGTGGGGCCGGGGGAAAAAGTGGCGGTGGTCGGCGCCAGCGGCGGCGGCAAGTCCACTCTGGTCCAGATCATTCTGGGCATGTATACGCCGGAGCGGGGCGAGGTGCTCATTGACGACGTGCCGGTCCGGCGCATTGGTCTGGCGCGCGTGCGGGAGAACGTGGCCACCGTGCTGCAGCACCCGGCCCTGTTCAACGACACCATCCGACAGAACCTGACTCTCGGGCGTGACCGGCCGGAATCGGAGCTCTGGGAAGCTCTTGCGATTGCCCAGATGGACGCCACCGTTCAAGCCATGCCAAACGGTCTGAATACCATGGTGGGCCGCCAGGGCGTGCGGCTGTCCGGCGGCCAGCGCCAGCGCCTGGCCATCGCCCGGATGGTGCTGGCCCGACCTGCGGTGGTCATTCTTGACGAAGCCACCTCAGCCCTGGACGCGGACACCGAGTACAAAGTTCACAAGGGCCTGGAGGCATTTCTCAGACAACGCACAACCCTGATCATCGCCCACCGCCTGAGCGCCGTTAAACAGGCCGATCGGGCCTGTGTGTTTGAGGATGGCCGCATCATCGAGGAAGGCCGCCACGAGGAATTGCTGGAGCAGGAGGGTCTTTATGCGCAGCTTTATGGGGAGCTACAGAGTTAGGGTGCTCAATGCGGCGGCAAATCATAAATAGGTCCCTAATAATTCGCCGGACAATAAAAACATTTATTTATTTATTTATTTATTTATTTTTATTTATTTTTGCGCTACATTCGCCGCCGCTATAAACGACATGGATGTTAGGAGTACAGGATGTTAATTGGAATGATTCGGGCGTTTGCCCTTGCCTGCGTGTTTGCTTTCTCCCTCTCTTCAGTTTCTGCCTCGGTCTTACAATCAAATCTTAATGACTGGGCTTTCAATATTGATGGTGAAGTTTCGGAATTCTTCGCCGGCGACCTTTTGCCTGGCAGTGGTGATTTGGATAGCGAGACCGGGATGGGTGTTCTTGGGTTTGAATTCGACTCTGCTGGCACACACTCGCTGACCGCATTTCTCGACTTCGATTTTGCGAGTAACAGAAATACCTTCTTCAATGAGTATGGCGCTACTAATAATGGCGAACCGGCGTCCGGGCAAACATGGCAAATTGATGAGCCCGGGTTCGTGTTCGGGTCAATCTATGACAATGTCCTGGCCGGCGCTCTGAATAATGCCAATACCGTACCTGAATCCGCGCCCGAGGATGTGTCTTTTGCTTTAGCCTGGGATTTTGAGCTGCTGAGCGGGGAGAGTGCACTTCTCTCTTTGTTTACAAGCGAACTGGCACCACAAGACAGCTTTTACCTTTCCCATACAGACCCCCAGATGGGCAGCGCTTTTGATGAGAGCCAGTCCATTTATTTCTGGGGCGACCTGGACATCACCGGCGCTCCCGTCAGCGTTCCTGAACCCTCTTCATTGCTTCTGTTAATGGCCGGCCTTGCTCTGCTGACGCTTGTTAGACGCCGTGCCGGAGAGCTTCTCTCCTGATGACAGACCCCGCCGTAAACCGACTCTGCTAAAAAATTGCTATAAAAAAGGGATTATCATGAAACGGAGTTTTCGCCCCGCCCTGCGCGCTGGAATTGTGCTGCTCGGCCTGTCTCAACTGTGCATACCTCACGCCTCTGCGAATCAGGCCCCTCTGGCTGCAGACATACTCGTTGTCATTGATGAATCCGGGTCCATGTCGGGCGAGCAGCGCTGGCTGGGCGACATGGCGCCCTTGCTGGAAGACAACCTGAAACAGTACGGCATCGGCAGTGAGTCCCAGTCAAACACGTATGGCCTGGTCGGCTTTGGTAACAGCAGCGTCGTGCCGCGTACGCTTGCCGTCGGCGGAGAGAAGCTAGGGTCAGTAGCGGCTTTCGTTGAAGCCTCAAAACGCCTGATTGTCTCCGGTGGCACCGAGGATGGCTGGCGAGGTATCGAGTATGCGTTGGACGAATACCCCCGTCGTAACGGCGCCGCCGTCAATGTCATACTCGCCACCGATGAAGACCGTGACAACACCAGAAGCTCGGTGACTTATCAGACGGTACGAGAAAAACTTGAAGACAATCGGGCGCTCCTGAATGCGGTGGTCAACGCTCGCTTCTACTGCAGTGACAATACCCGTGCGTTGGGAATGGACAGCCTGGGCACCGGCTATGTGGCGGATGGGAGTGGTGGTTTTACACTCTGCGAGGGTGCCTCTGCCCGCTCCGGGTCGGGCCGGACCATCGCCCATTATGTCGACCTGGCCATGGAAAACGGCGGCGCTGCCTGGGATCTTAACTTCCTGCGATCTGGTGGTACTAATGCCGAATCCTTTACCAAAGCGCTCCTGGACATCAAGGTTGAGGAAATTCTGGCTCAACGGCCGACCGGCGATCTGGTCGCGGTGGTCCAGGCCACACCCAACCCGGCGGTTGCCGGCGAAGTGGTCACCCTGGACGGAACCGGGTCCTTCCACCAGAAAGAGGGCCGATCCATCGTGCGTTGGGAGTGGGATCTAGATAATGACGGAGCCTTCGACGCGACGGGCCCGGTCATAACCACTAGTTTCCCCGAGTTGGGGCAGTATCCTGTCAGTCTTCGTGTTACCGACGACAGTGAGACACCCCTGCTGGCAACAGCGTTGGTCACGGTGAGTGTCGACACCCCGCCCCTTGAGCCCACCGCCGATGCCGGAGGCCCCTATCTCTTCTGTCCCCAGAACCAGCCCTGGTTTGTGGATGGATCTGGCTCGGTCAACCCGGACGATGGCTTGAGCGAAACTGGTCAGCCCGAAGATCGGATTATTGGCTGGGATTGGAATCTTGATAACGACCTTGGTTTCGATGATGGCAGCGGTGAACGGATTGATGTCACCGACCAGTTCGCCAACCGCGGCCCCGGCGATTACCTGGTTCGGCTTAAAGTCACCGACAACACCCGCAACGCCTTTCCCAGCAGCGGCCGGGAAAACCTGACTGATACCTCGGTCACACAGGTGCGGATTCGCGATGAGGCGGACGCAGCCTGTAACCGCCTTACCGACTTTGCCGCTCGCGCCAAGATGACCAAGGTCCAGCTCATATGGAGCGACTCAGGGGCGCCCAGCTATGGCATTTTTCGAAGCGAGCAGGCCGGTGGCCCTTACGAGCGGATTGCGACCACGGACAGCCGTTATTCAACCTACCTGGATCTCGGGCGTGAACTGGATACCACCTACTTCTATGTTGTCAGTGAACTGGGCACCAATGGGCAGCCCACCAGCCGCTCTCGGGAAGTGAGCGTTACGCCGACGGCTCGCCGCCTCAATGCGAGAAATCGGCCTCCTGCAATAACGTCATCGCCTGTAATCACTGCAAGCGAGGATGTTCCCTACGAGTACACTGTAACGGCGGTCGATCCGGACCCTCGCGATCGCATCGAATACAGCTTGCAAGTGGCCCCGACCGGCATGGTGATTGACGCGGCCAGCGGTGCCATCGAATGGACACCGGTCAACGCCCAGGTGGGCTCACAAACTGTGATCGTCCAGGTTTCAGACAGCCAGGGCGAGTTTGTCGAGCAGGTGTTCAGTATTCAGGTGGCCAATGTCAATCAGCCGCCGCGAATCGTGAGCTCACCTGAAACACAAGCCGTCGAGCTGGAATCCTACCGCTATCAAATCGAAGCCGTTGATCCGGATTCCGGCGACCGGCTTGAGTTCACGCTGACCCAGGCTCCGGCTGGAATGACCATTGATGACAGCGCCGGTTTGATTGCATGGACACCCAGCGAAGGGCAGGCCGGGCTTCAGACCGTGAACCTTGAGGTGACTGACCAGCAGGGTGAGGCAGATACGCAATCTTTTCAGGTTCAGGTTCAGGAGCGGAACTATCTTCCGGTTATTGCCAGCGAGCCCGTCATAACAGCAACGGTAGGCATGGAGTACCGGTATCCGGTTGACGCCACCGACGCCAATACCGGAGACCCGCTAACCTTTGCTTTGGGTGAATTCCCCGAGGGTATGATCGTTGACCCGGCGAGCGGACTGGTTACCTGGACTCCGATTACGGGCCAGGAAAACAGCCAGAGCGTTTCTGTCGTGGTTTCCGATGACCGCGGAGGATCCACGTCTCAGAATTTCCAAATTCAGGTGGCTGAAGAGAATCTCGCCCCGGTCTTGCTCACAGAGGCTTTGCCAGATGCAACAGAAGACCAGAGCTACCGATTCCTTCTGGAAGCCGCGGATGACAACACCGATGAAACCCTGGTTTACAGCCTGGTAGCCGGCCCTTCGAATCTCCAGCTCGACGCCCAGACTGGAGAGATTGCCTGGCTGCCGGTTTCCACTCAGGTCGGGAATAATCCGGTAAGCATCAGAGTGACGGACTCTCGGGGCCTGTTTGATGAGGTTTCGTTTAACCTGAATGTGATCGACGTTAACGAGCCGCCGGCCATTATTTCCGAGCCGATTCTGGTGGCGGAGCAGGGCAAACCCTATGGCTATCAGATTGCCGCGGTTGATCCCGATGGCAATCCGGATTTGCTCACCTATGCCCTGGTCGAGGCGCCGGTGGGTATGGCCCTTGATCAGAATTCCGGCGCCTTGCTCTGGACCCCCGAAGCATCACAGGAAGGCATTTACGAGGTTCGGGTGAGAGTTCAGGACGAGGCTGGTGGTTTTGTCGAACAAGCGTATGGCCTTGTGGTTAGTGCCGCGAATCAGCCGCCGGAAATCACCTCAACGCCAACGCTGACGGTGGAAGCAGGCCAAAGCTATGAATATGTTGTGGCCGTAGTTGACGACAGGGATACGAACCTGGTGTTTCAGAAGGTGGCGGGGCCGGCTGGCCTGAATGTGAGCTCGGGCGGCCTGGTCACCTGGGCGCCCGCTGAAAGCAATCAGGGCACGCACCTCATCACCCTGCGGGTTTCCGATCAGGACGGTGAGTCGGTGGAGCAAAGCTTTGTGCTCACGGTGACAGTTGCAAACCGGAACCCGGTGATTCAGAGCAGCCCGGCGGCTTCAGCCAGGGTCGAACAGCCATACAGTTACACTGTTCTGGCCACCGACGCCGATGGTGACAACCTAACTTACGACCTGATCCAGGCGCCTGCAGGCATGAGCATAAATGCCGCGTCCGGGCAGGTGACCTGGACACCCACCGAGTCCCAGACCGGCAGCAATAACGTTGGGGTAAGGGTCACTGACGGCCAGGGTGGTTCGGCAAGCCAGAACTTCACACTGACAGTGAGCAACACCAACGCCCCGCCGTCCATCACCAGTTCGCCGTCACAGGAAGCCAGTATCGACGAGCTGTATCAATACGCGGTCTCGGCCACTGATCCGGAAAATGAACCCCTAAGCTTCCAGCTCACTGAAAACCCGCAGGGCATGACCATCAATGCGGATTCGGGCCTGGTGCAATGGCAGCCCACAGACGGGCAAACCGGCAGCTTCCCGGTAACCATCCGCGTCACTGACGCTCAAGGCGCCTTCGCAAGCCAGAGTTTTGCCGTGAGCGTAGCGGAACAAAACCGGGTGCCTGTTTTGAGGGAATTCCGGTCACCACTGCCCGTGTGGATGAGCCTTACTCCTATACCTTGCAGGCAATGGACCCCGATGGCGATTCATTGACCTGGGAGCTGCTTTCAGGCCCCTCGGGCATGACTCTCAATGCCATTACCGGAGCGCTCACCTGGACGCCGACCCAGGCGGGTGTTCAGCAGGTGACAGTCACGGTCACCGATTCCAAGGGCGCGACAGCTGGCAGTACCTTTGGCATTAACGTCACCGGCGATACCGCTTTGCCACGCCTGGGGAATGTGCCGCGAGCCCAGGCCGAGGTGGATAAACCCTACGTTTATCGCGTGGTCGCGATAGACGCCGACGGCTTCGCGGTCGATTTGCAAATACTGTCCGCGCCCGAGGGAATGGTGCTGGCGGATGAGAATGGCATTCCGACCATTCGATGGACACCTGCAGAAGGCGACTGCGTGAAAAGCGTGACGCTGGAACTGGAAGACCGGTTCGGCCAAACAGCCGAGGCCCAGTGGGACATCCAGGTCCTCGCAGCCCCCAAAAAGCTCAACCGGGTCCAGTGCTCAGCGCAATCTGAAGCCTGTGGCGGATAAGACAACTCAGGGAGTGAGACAATGTTTTCAGATTTCAGAACCGAAGCCATGTTTTCCCAGCGCTTCAAACGCATCGCCAGCGCACTGGTGCTGTTTTTCTTCTCGTTCACATTTTATTCACCGGCCGCCTATGCCGCATTCAGTGAGCTGGAACGGCAGAACAATCCGCCCAAAAATTCGTTGGCTTATGTAAACCCTGTCGGTGAAACGCTGGACCAGTTGGCGCAACAGATTGACCTCCTGCGAAAGGCCGTCACCAAGGACGGCAATAAAGCCGTGGAACACAGCCTTCGGGAAATCGAGAGTCTGGCAGACGCTTTCGCTGAAAGAGATGCCCAAATGCGTGATGAGCTCCATGCCGAGCGCCAGGCTTTGTCGGATAGCGGCCTGCCGGCTGAGAGCATGGCGCGTCACGAGGCGTTCGAGACCAACTACCTCAAGCACTCGGAGGGCGTTCAGTCGGGCCTCAAGGAATTATCGCAGTGGCAGCAGGCCGGCGCCGACAGAAGCGCCTTGCCCGCCATACTGGCAAAGCTGGATAGCCATCTACAGCATCCGGTGCGTAACCCCTGGCAGAGCTTCGCCAATGACCTGGACTTCGTCACACCGCCTCCGCGTAACCTCTACACTCAGCAATCCGCCATCGAAGGCGTCCTGGGCGTAAGCGGCGAGCCCACCTGGGACCTGAGCGACTACCTGGCGACCGACAGTGCCACTGCCAGCAGTGACGCGATTCGCGAAACGGTCTCAGAGCTGGGCCCTGACCCGCTTGCACTTTTCCAGCGCGTTCACGACACCATCCGGTTTATACCCAGCTATGGTGTCATGCAGGGTGCGGCCTACACCATGGAAACGGAACAGGGCAATGCCTTTGATACCGCCAGCACCCTGATTGCGCTTTATCGTGAAGCCGGCATACCGGCCCGCTACAGCTACGGCACGGTCGCCCTGCCAGCCGAAGCTGTGCAGAACTGGGTGGGCGGCGTGACCAACGTTGATGCCGCAACCAACATTCTGAGCCAGGGTGGCATTCCTCAGCGCCAGCTTTCCTACGGCGGCGCCACCGAAGAAGTGGAGCTGGAACACGTCTGGGTCGAAGCCTGGATTGGCGGCGAGTGGGTCGGCCTTGACCCCAGCTTCAAACAATACACCTACACCGAAGGGCTCGACATCGAGTCACAGGTTCCCCTGAATGCCGATCAGTTCCTGTCGCAACTGCAATCCTCCGCCACGGTGAACGAAGCCGAGGGTTGGGTTCAGGGGGTGGATGTGGTTCAGGTTCAGTCGCAATTGGAAGACTATCAATCCCGGGTTGAATCCTTTATCAACAACCAGCACAGCAACGCCACGCTTGGTGAAGTTCTGGGAACCCAGCAGATTGTCCCGGAACAGTCTGTAGCCATCGAGGATGTGCAACTCCCCTACAAGGATATCCGCGCCAGCGCCGTTGCGCCCAACGTGCCGGAATCCCTCTATTACACCTTTCGCTTGCAGATCGGCAATACTACAGGCGGCAGCTTCGGCGCCCCTGTGCAGTGGGCTGGCACCTCGGCCGAACTGGAACGGAAAACCACCGAGCTGGTAGGCAAATCGATCGCGATCAGCTTTCGTCCGGCCAGCGAAGCGGATCAGCAAACGCTTGAAAGCTACCTGCCGGAAAACCTCGAGACCGTGGAAGACCTTCCGGAGCAACTGCCGGCCAACACCGTCAACATGATTGGCGAGATAACCGTGGACGGCGAGGTCGTGGCCTCAACACCCTCCGTCACGCTGGGCCAGTCCCTCATGACCCGCCTCGGCTTTGACGCTCCGGAACGCAGTTGGCGCTACAGCGAAAACAATCTCATTGCCGGTCAGTACCAGGCGGTGGGAATCGACATGCAGGGAGTCAGCCCTGATCAACTGACGGCCCTCAAAACCCGGATCGAGGAAACCTCCGCTAAGCTCAACGCCGAGGACTTCGCCGGCCTGACCAAGCACGATCTGGTGGGAAGCATCCTGCAGGCCGGTATCCAGGGCTACCTGGCGGAAACCTACGCCATGGATCAGATTGCGGCCCGGGCATCGGATATCGTGTACAACCGCAGCCCGAGCTATGGCACCTTTTCCACCCAGATGAACGTGTCCTACCTGTTCGGCATGCCGCGCAATGTGTTGTTCAGTGGCGTGGTCATGGACGTGGATCAGATCTCCTCCAACACCGAATCCGTAGACAACTGCTACGAGGACTGGGTCGCCTTTAACCGCAGCTCCGGCATGCGCTCCAGTGCCTACGAGCACCTGATTCCGGAGCGCCTGTTCTCGACAGAGAACAATCCCGCCGAAGGCGTGTCCACGGCCAAGGCCCTGGCACTCGCCATGGCCGAAGGCCAGCGGATTTATACCCTGACACAGGATAATGCCACCAACCTGAGCCAGATCACCATTGACAGTGACGCCCGCTCGGAAATCCAGATGGCCCTGCAGCGTGGATTCGAAGTGACCGTCCACCAGCAGCCGATCAATGTGAATGGCTGGGAAGGCAGTGGTTATGCCATTATTGATCCTGAGCGTGGGGTTGGGGCTTATAAGATCAGTGGTGGGGCCAGTGGTGGGTTTGTTGTCGCGTTCGCTGCGACAGTGTTGGGGATTTTAGCTGGGCTGGCTCTTGTTTCTGGAGGGTATCTGGTCTTAGGTATTGCTGTTTTAGCTTGGGAACTGATTAACTTTGGGCTTTGGATTGAGGCCATTGAAAATGCATCAAACCTTGATGAATTTAACGAAGCTAATTTCGGCCAGACGATGGTTAGCATTCTTGGACTAATGCTGGCTCCTGGTATAGGAGCGCAGGCAGCTTCTGCGCTAATATTTGGCGTCGTTATATCTGCGATGCTTACAACATTTTTATAAGCGGAGTTATATGTTTGCCGTCGCATGGGCTTTGTTATACTTTTTGACCGTATACAGTGTCGAGTCGTACTCTTTGCTTTCCGCTAACGCGGTTGGTATGGCTGTTCTTTACTCGGTGGCTATATTCTTTGGCCTTCCGTTTTTCTTACGATATTTTGAAGCTCAAAAATATTACGGATATCCGATGGGTAAGCTAGAACAGATTGTTTTTTCTGTGTCTATTCTTGCAATAGGGACGAAAGGAGAAATTTTTGGTTTATCAACGCCTTTCTCGATGATTACAGGTAGTATTTATGTTCTAGGTTTTTTAGTGTTCAATAAAAATCTGGACATTAGCTATAGCCGAATAGGAATTTATTCGAAGGAATATTACGAGCAAACGATGGGTGAGTTTCCAATGAGAAGTGAAAAGCTAATATCGCAATTCAGGGTATTGGTATACGCGTTGCCAATGATGTTACTCGTTGCGACTTGGTTATGGAATAAAGACTGAACGAAGCCGATATTTCTGGGGAGAGGTTCAGATCCGAGTGAAAATGGTTTAAGGGGAGGTCGTTAGAAGTTGATATGAGCTCTTTTATGGTATTTTACTTCAGGTGTTTTGAAAGAACTGGATGTAACCAGAATGGTTACCGCTTTAGGATTACCCTTAGTTGTTCTCTCATTTTTTCCCAATCACCAAGATTATCAGCTATGTTCAGTCACTTGTTACACGAAGTGTAAAAGTGAGTTGCAAAGTCTAAGGAGTGCCGAATGCGCAGAAACAAACTGTCCTTTTCTCGAAAGGAACACCAACAAGGACGGGCATTCCGTAAAAAAGCCGCGCATTATCGACAGTAGAAAGGGCTCAATCTCCAGAATGTGATGCCAGCAATGGCTTAAATCGATTTCGCCAACAATTCAGCGGCTTTAGCCAGATTTCAGGCGAGCGAAACCGCTGATAGCCGGTTTGATCAGTAGAAAAAGGGGAAATAGAAAAAACTTAAGCGCCTTTCTTCAGATGCGCCCGCCGGGAATGCCGGCTCTGGTAATGCTTTTCAAAGCCGGTGGCAAGATCCAGCCAGTCGGCGGTTTCCATTCCC
>JAGXLV010000113.1 GCA_018334495.1 Oleiphilaceae bacterium | reverse complement strand
GAATCTTGATCTGGCCCTGCGCGGCCGTCACCCGGTAGTGAATATCAGGTACCGCCCCGGCCTTGACGATGCGGGCATCCCGGTACCAACCGGCCAGACCCAACAGGGTATTAAGGTGAACCTCCAGGGCCTGGGCATCCGAGTCCGCCAGATAGAGCTGTTTGAGTCCTTTCAGCGTCCCTGTGCCCGCCGGTTCAATGACCGCGACCTGCTCGCCCTGATTGTCCTCTGCGCTTTGCGCTGCGGCCGCGCCCTGTTGTTCGATTCGGGTAATCATTTTGAGGGTATCGGTATAGTACTGCCCTTCTTCGCCGGCTTCCTCGATGTAATTCTCCAGCGCCGCCAGGGCCTTGGCCTCAAACCCGGTTTCGAGCATAACCTTGCCCCGATAATACAAATAAGCCGGGGGTTTGTCCGTGCCCAGGCCCTGCAACCGGTTGAGGTACTCACTGGCTTGTTGCCATTGCTCCTCCTCGATCGCTTCCTCGGTCGCCAGCATCAGGCGACGGGTTTCGTGTTCGGGGGTCAGGGCCTGCGCATGGCTGAAAAAGAACAGCAGGACCCACAAGCCCGGAATCTGCCAGGGGCTTCGGCAAGTATGACTCTTTATCCCTTTCATCCTGTTCATCTCCCTGTGCGGTGCCGCTTCCGGTACCCGTTGATCGGTATGCGCTGTCTTTATACCAAACCCGTGCCTGACGATTTTTGCGGTCAGCCTGACTCAGGCGCATCCGCCGTGTTTTCCGCGTTCGTCAGGTTATTCTCAACCTCTTCCACATCGATTTCTGCCTGGTCCGTCACGGCCTTGGGCAACTCTTTTTTAACACGCACCCCCAGTTCGACAAAACGATTGGCTTGTGAAATCAAATTGCCGCGGCCGCGGGTCAGCGTATTCATGGCCGTGTCGTAAGTGGTCTGCACTGTCTGCAATTGGGTACCCATGCGCTCCATGGACTCCACAAACACCCTTAACTTATCGTAGACCGCGCTGGCGCGCTCCGCAATCAGGCGCGCATTCTGGCTTTGCCGCTCATAACGCCAGATATTCTCGATGGTGCGAAGGGTGGCAAGCAATGTCGTGGGCGTCACCACAATGATCTTGTGCTCGAAGGCTTCGGAAAACAGGTTCTCATCATGATGGAAAGCGGCGATAAACGCGGGCTCGATGGGCATGAACAGAAACACGAAGTCCGGCGAGTGGAGCCCGTTGAGCTGGCTGTAGTCTTTCTCGCTCAGGGCGCGAATGTGGTTGCGAACCGCTTCCACATGGGATTTGAGCGCCTCTGTTTTCAGGGTCTCGTCTTCCTCGACAATCCATTGCTGGTAGGCCACCAGGGAGACTTTGGAATCCACAACCAGGTTGCGCTTGTCAGGCAGATGCACGACCACGTCGGGCCGTAAAAGCTGGCCGTCATTATCGCGGTAGCTGCCCTGGGTGTCGTACTCTATGCCTTTGCGCAAACCCGAGCGCTCCAGTACCCGTTCCAGAATGACTTCACCCCAGTTGCCCTGCACCTTTTTATCGCCCTTGAGCGCGCGGGTCAGATTGGCGGCCTCCTGGGTGATTTGCTGGTTCAGGGTTTGCAATGACTGTATTTCGCTGCGTAACGCCTGGCGATCTTTGGTTTCCGTGGTGTAGACATCCTCAACACGTTTGCGGAAATCCTGGAGCTGGTCCCGGAACGGGTTGAGGAGCGTGTCCAGGCTGGTGCGGGTCTGGCGGCTGAAGTTCTCGCTCTTCTGCTCGAAAATCTTGTTGGCCAGGTTCTCGAATTCCTGTTTTAGCGCATCCCGGTTACGCTCCAGAAGCGTCAGTTTTTCATCTGTGGAACGGCGTTCTTCTTCCAGGGTGACTTCGTACGCGCGCAGGGAAACCTTGGCATCGTGCAGATCTCGGCTGAGTTGCTCGGCCTTTTTTACCTGCTCTGAATGGTGCTGCTCAAGCTGGCCGATGCGGTGCTGGCGGGATTCGTTGTCGGAACTCAGTGCGGCCAGGCGATGCTCGCCATGGGTTGCCTGTTGGCGCCAGTACTCGACTTTTTCGTCAAGCGCCTGATTCTCGCCCTGCAATTGCTCAAGCTGGGCCTGCGCCTGTTCCGACTTCTGGGTCTGCAGAGCCCCCATGTGCTCTTGCTGTTGCAGTTCCTCGCGTGCTCGGGCAAGATCCGCTTCCCGATCTGTCAGGCTCGCTTCCCCGTCGCGGCAGCGTTTGCGCATTACGGCGAATACCAGAAGCGCCGGAAAAAAGATGGCAAAAGCGAGGACCGCCGCGATTTGAGGCGAGATCTCAGCAAGCAGATTTTCGATCACCTGAAATTCCTTTGGGCCGGATGACTGAAGAGCAGGACCTGCAAATGTTGCGGACATGCAAACGACGGATTGGCGACATGATACCTGCCACGACTGGGTTTTGCTGTAGCTTCAGCGTAGCCACGATTCCAAAGCCCCGCCACATCGGAGTAAACGTACAGAATACCCCTTGGTTTATAGCCGGCGGCTCACAGGCTTCCCGGTACGTGTTATATACTCCCAACGATCAAAGTGACACGATGTTACAAAGACTCCTGCTGTACATCCAGGACGCTTCGTTCTTCAATTTCGAGGTTTTCAATGTTTTTACACCCTGCCCGCCCCCTCGGCTCCATTATTCCTGCAGCGTTGATTCTCCTGACACTCACAGGATGCGCGAACACCGGTTTTTTCGTAGAGCGGCATGATCTGAACGAACTCGAAATTGCGGTCAAGAAACAGGAAAAAGAGATTGATTCACTACGGTCTCAGACCCAGGCCCAGCAGAACCTGGTGATCTCCCATCAGATGCAGTCAACCCAACAGGTGCTGGATGCCATTTATGCAAGGGTGGAAAAGCCTTCCTGCCCCCCTGTTTCCAGACAGCAAGCCTGTTCGGTAACGGCAGCCGGTGATGACACAAGCGAGGGTCGGGGTGAGGACCAGCGACTCAACAATAAGTTGATCGTCGGCGAGCTGGAGCGCTTCCTGCTGGTTGGCCCGGAACTGGTGTATGTTGCGCGGATTGACAGCGGCGCCACGACTTCTTCGATTGATTCACGCAATGTGACCCGGTTTGAACGAAATGGCGAAAACTGGGTCCGGTTCGACGTTCCGGTACCGAACTCGGACGACAAATTTGAAACCCTGGAGCGGAGGATCGTCCGCAACGTACGGATCATATCGGCCTCGGCAGAGGAACCAGAGCGACGCCCCATCGTGGAATTGCATTTTGTTATCGGAGACCATGAACAAAAAGCCGAGTTTACCCTGACAGAACGCGAAGATCTTTCCCACTCAGTGCTGATCGGTCGCAATATCCTCCGGGATGTCATGCTGATCGATGTGGGCAAGGAATACGCCACCGAACTTCCCGAATCCGTGAACCCTGACAGTGAAGGAAGCGATTCAAATTGACCACACGCTCCAGGATTCCGTTCTATTTCGGCGTCGCCGCTCTTGTCACCGCCGGGATTGCACTCGCGGTGCTGCGGCACGTTGAGATGGGCGTTCCCTGGTTTTCCGATGAACAGCGCCCTCTGTGGATGGTGGAAGCGCGCATTGATTTCGTTGCCCGGGGCGAGCCCGTTCTTGTCAGCCTGAGCATTCCGGAAAACCCGCCCGGCTTTCGCATTCTGTCAGAACAAGCGGCTTCGCCGGGCTATGGGTTTTCAATCATCGAGGACGCCGGCAGCCGACGCGCAGAATGGACCGTCCGGGAGGCTGAGGGTCCACAAAACCTGTACTTTACCGCACAACTGGTGCAAGACCCGTCCCGGCCTCGCCAAAAAGACGAGACCGACCCCGAGCCGGAAGACGTTTTCTGGGAAGAGCCCCTGGCAACGGCCGTACAAGAGGTTTTACAGCGGGCCGAAGCAAAATCCAGCACCCCGGAAAGTATGACCAGGGAGCTTATCAGGCTCTTGCAGTCGGATGATCCCGACCAGAACATCAGCCTCCTGCTCGCGAACGGTGATAAAATCCAGGTTCTGACCCGCATGCTCAATCACTCAGGTATTCCTGCCCGGATTACGGATGGACTGAAGCTCGAGGATGCGAGGCGGCGTCAATCCCTGCGGCCGTTTCTCCAGATCCACAACGGCGACCAGTGGCTGATCTTCAATCCCGAGAGCGGACAGCAAGGGCTACCGGAAGATGTCGTTCTGTGGCGCGAGAACTCCAGTTCCCTGATCGACCTGAACGGCGGCACCAACTCTCAAGTCAGCTTTTCCATGCTTCGGCAAACGGTCCCGTCCATGCAGCTTGCCCAGGCTGAATCAAGCGCGAGCGGTTTTGGCATGCTCAGCCTCTATCAGCTCCCGATTGAGGAACAGAGCATGTTCCGGATGCTCATGCTACTGCCGCTGGGAGCGCTGGTTGTGGCGTTCATGAGGATAGTCATCGGCGTGAAAACATCCGGAACCTTCATGCCGGTGCTGATCGCGGTCGCCTTCCTTCAGACATCGCTTGTACCCGGTCTCATTGCCTTTGTTTCGGTGGTCGCCATCGGGTTGTTGCTCAGGGGATACCTTTCCAGTTTGAACCTCCTGCTGGTTTCCAGGATTTCAGCCCTGATCATGCTGGTGATTTTCCTGACAACAGGCATCAGTATTGTGGGTTATCAGATGGGCTTCAGCGCAGGTATGACGGTTACCTTCTTCCCGATGGTGATCCTGGCCTGGACTATTGAGCGCATGTCCATTCTCTGGGAGGAAGAAGGCCCCCGCGAAGTCCTTACCCAGGGGACCGGCAGTCTCGTGGTCGCGGTCTGCGCCTTCCTTGCGATGAGCGCGCCGCTTGCCGGCCACCTGACGTTCAACTTCCCTGAGCTGCATCTGGTGGTCTTCGCCGTGGTTTTGCTCCTGGGCCAGTACACGGGCTACAAACTCAGTGAACTGCGCCGTTTCGAGCCCATGAAGGCCTACGATAAATGAAGTGGGTATCACCTTTCGTTTTGAATCGCCTGGGCCTGCTCAACATGAACCGGCGCAACGTCGATTATATTCTTCGATATAACGATCGGGCGGCCTATCCCCTTGTGGACAACAAGCTGAAAACCAAGCTGGCGGCCGCGGAAAGAGAGGTGGCTACGCCCAGGCTCCTGCAGGTGGTCAGCCAGCAGCACGAAATATCCCACTTCCGGGAACTGGTCGACCAGCTTGAGGGCTTTGCCATAAAGCCTTCCAAAGGCTCAGGCGGCAAAGGCATCATGGTCATTATCCGCCGGCAAGGCGACGACTTTATCAAGGGGTCGGGGGCCACCGTGACCCTGGCCACGCTTGAGCGACACCTCTCCAATATTCTGGCAGGGCTCTATTCCCTCGGCGGAGCCCCTGACGTGGCGATTGTGGAAGAACTGGTGAAGACCACCCTCGCGCTGGAAAGATTTTCTTTTCGGGGCGTACCTGACATACGCATTGTGGTCTTCCAGGGCTATCCGGTCATGGCCATGCTGCGGCTGGCGACCCGGGCGTCAGACGGCAAGGCCAATCTGCACCAGGGGGCCGTTGGTGTGGGTCTGGACATCGCCACCGGTCGTTGTGTCAACGCGGTACAGTTCAACCGCTCCATCGTTCTTCATCCGGATACCGGACTCAGCCTGGACGACATCGAGATTGCGGGCTGGACGCAGATGCTGGAGATGGCCTCCCGCTGTTACGAGGCCACCGGCCTGGGATACATGGGAGTGGATCTTGTGGTTGACGCCGATCAGGGCCCGTTGCTGCTGGAGCTGAACGCTCGCCCCGGGTTGTCCATTCAAATGGCAAACGGTTGCGGGCTGCTGCCGAGACTGCAGAAAATCGAAAAACTGAAAAGGCCACATTTCACAGCGGAAAAGCGCGTCGATTACGCCATGGCCGAGTTCGGGCGGTAAAATCGAGACACGGGCGTTCACCCCAAAACAAAAAAGGCCCCATTTGGGGCCTTTTCTGTTTCTCAGTCAACTTCTTCAGGCTGTCACATCTTGCCTTCGGCAATAAGCAAGGCGCGCTCGTGGTTCAAGCCTTTCATCAGGCTGTAGCACATGGCCAGAAGAATGATCGTGAACGGAAAGCCAACACTGACCGCGCCGGCTTGTAGCGCACTCAGAGCATCCGAACCGCCCACAAACAGCAATACACCGGCAATCACGCCTTCAGTCACCGCCCAGAAAATACGCTGGGTTTTGGGGGCGTCGATCTTGCCGCCGGAGGTGATGCTGTCAATAACCAGTGACCCCGAGTCCGAGGAGGTTA
>JAGXLV010000112.1:2000-6263 GCA_018334495.1 Oleiphilaceae bacterium | reverse complement strand
TCGTTGAGTTCAGCGTACCTGTGCTTGCAGATCTGATCTGGAAAGAACTGCCCGGGACGCTTTCCGGGCAGTGGGTCCCGCTGGAAACGCTCCACTCCGAGACAACACTTATTTTCTAAGAGATGGATTCGGTGAAGGGAGTTTCAAGGCCACCCTGGAACGGAGAGGCAAAGAATGCCCGGCGACAGCCCTGGAGCCAGGACACCAGCACTGGATCGGCTGATCTTGATTTAAAACGAGGCACAATTTGTTGAAAAATATGCATTACATCCACATGTTACTGGATACCAACATGGAGAACACAGGAGAGTTATTGATGACTCACACGCAGGATCTTTTTCCGACCCGCCTCGAACGGGAAGCAAACATGTTTGAGCGGCTTGACCCGGTCATACACACGCCGGAGAGCCGGGCCACTGACGGTCCCCTGTCAAGAGACAGGCTCCGGGAGTTCGACGACAAAGGCTTTCTGTTTTTTGATTCTTTCTTCTCCCGGGATGAGATGGATGGTTTTATCCAGGAGCTTGCAGAGTACCAACAGAACCAGGCATTAAAGCAAGAGGAAGGCACGATCCTGGAGCCGGGAACAGAGGAAATTCGAACAATCTTTGGTATTCACGAGATCTCCGATCGTTTTGACCGCCTGACACGGGAGCCAAGGTTGCTCAAAATGGTCCAACAGATTCTCGACAGCGACGTTTACATTCATCAATCCCGTATTAACTATAAACCCGGGTTTAAAGGCAAGGGCTTTAACTGGCACTCGGATTTCGAAACCTGGCATAGCGAAGACGGTATGCCAGGCATGCGCTGCGTGAGCTGTTCCATCGTCATGACTGACAACAACGAATTCAACGGCCCGCTGATGCTTATCCCAGGCTCCCACCGGAATTTTATCCCCTGCGTCGGCCAAACCCCTGAAAATAACTACAGGGAATCCCTTAAAAACCAGACTCTGGGGGTACCGGGGGAACAAGATCTGAAACGCATGATGGACAGAGGCTTTATTGAAGCACCCAAGGGCCCTGCCGGCTCAATGATCATGTTTGAGTGCAATACATTGCATGGCTCCAATAGCAACATGTCGTGCTGGCCCCGCAGTAATCTCTTTTTTGTTTATAACAGTGTCGAAAACACCCTTGAAGAACCCTATTGCGGTAACAGGCCCAGACCGCAGTTTCTCGCAAATCGCAGAAGCTGGGCGCCTTTGAAACCAGTCTGAGGTTTCCGGTTTGGATGGGGCCGGGCTTGAACATCCCTGAGCTGACCTCAGAGTAAAAGAAAGACCGTTGTGATCCGGGGATGACACACACCGTCATCCTCCAAGGAGGTTGTGATGGAAGACCCAAAAACCACGATTAAAACCGAGCCCCGCAAAAGCTTGTTGGTCCTTTTTGCCCTGGCAATGTACAGCGTGATCGTGGGCAGCATCATCCTTGTTGGCGTTGGACTCGGCACCGGTGAGACCCAAATGGCGTCGGGTGCGGGCTTGATCATGATAACCGTCGGAGTGATCTGTTTCATTTTTTACGCACTTGCACGAAGACAGACCATTAAGCAGAAACAGAAGGAAAATCCTGACCGCGCGCCCCACCCGGCCCAAAGTCCCGGCAGCGAGGGGCGTAATTCAGCAAAGTAAATCGGGTCAAAAACCCAAATCCCAAGGAGGCGCCCATAATGACTAACCCGCATTTCGCCATGCCACAGGTCCGGATTCTGGTTGCGGACGCCAGCATTGCCAAACTGTTCCGTGTCGACAGCCCTACCGGGGAGTTGATTGAGATCCGAACCGAAGAGAACAAAGAAGCCAGATTGCCTGGACGGAAACTCACCAGAGACAAGCCGGGTGAACAAACGTCGCACGCCAGGGATAGCCGGAGCCAGGTCGACTCGGCCGCTGAGCCTAAACAAAATGAAACACACAGATTTGCCCAGTCAATCGTCGAGAAACTGGAAGAGGCCCGAACAGCGGGCGAAATCGACAAGCTCTATGTCATTGCGCCGCCCGGCTTTCTGGGAGAATTACGCCAGAAAATGAAGCCGCCCCTCAAGTCGCTTCTGGTGGAGGAGATCAATAAAGATCTCACTCATCTTAATGCCAGGGATCTGCGCAAGCAGTTGCCTGAAAGAATTAAATAGAAAAGGCAACAGAGGGGCAAAACAGGCTTATGGCGTAATGTCCTCGGAGACTGTCCGCCCTAACACAAGGCCTTCCTCAAGATAATCCTTGAGTGACACTCCGTGGGTTTTATCCGGCACCTCCCTGGCGATAACATAGGCTTTGCCATTGGCGTCTGCCGCTTTTGTGCTGAGATCTATCGTCCTGTAGCTCTTATGTTTCGCTTTGTTCCTGTCAGCCACAAGCATCACCCTGGGTCGCCGCTTGATGGCAGGATTGGCGGCTATCACAATACCCACCTCGCCGTTAGTCATCTCGACAATCGAACCGGGAGGGTAAATGCCCACCATGAGCACAAATTCCCGCGTCAGTTCCGAGTCAAACTGACCGTCGCGGGAACGGTGAATGATTTTAAGGGCCTCCATCGAGGACCGCGCAGCGCCATAAGCCCGGGAGCTGCTGATTGCATCATAGGTATCTACAATGGCGACAACTTTCGCGAGGTAAGGAATCTGAGTCGCTTTAATGCCTAGAGGATAGCCTTTACCATCCAGCCGTTCATGGTGGTTATAGGCAACATCAATGGTGGCATGGGTTATTTTCGGCACCGCCATCAGTATGTCGCGCCCCCAGGTCGCGTGCTTTCTCATGATCGCGTATTCCTGCGGCGTAAGACTGCCCGGTTTTTTGAGAATCTCGTCAGGAACCCGAGCCTTACCTACATCATGCAGAAGACCACACAGTCCCAGCGTGCGAATCTCTTCTTCCAGCATACCCAGATGTTTGCCGAACGCAGCGCTGAGAATGGAAACATTGAGGCTATGCTCCGCTGTATACTCATCTTTGTCTTTAAGCTTGGTAAGCAATAGCAATGCATCTTCATTTCTCAGAATGCTGTCCACGCAGTCGTTAACAACTTTTTTGGCTTCATTGAGATCGATTGCCCGCCCGACCCTGAGGCCGGCCATGACACTCTTTGCCAAAGCTCGGGCCTCGTTATAGGCTGGCCGAGCCGAGGACATTTCGTCGAAAACCTGTACCTTGTTGATATAACTGACTCGAGTCGGGGGCGCAGCGCCTGTCTCTGTTTCGGGCCTGGAGTGACGGTCCCGCCCCGGGCCTTTATCTCCGGCGTGGGCTTTCTTTGCGAAAAAACGCATAAAGCGGTTACTTACAGGCTTGCGGCGAGACTCTGTGGCGTTTTTATCGGGCCGTCCTGCCTTGCCCTCAATAACCACCGTTTGGCACTGGGATCTGACAGCGTCAATGTCGTCGAGGCTATGGATGAAAAAGCCCTGCATCAGAAAATCGGTTTCTTCCCACGGCTTGTCCAAACGGATGACATGCATACCTATCCGCAGTTCGGATACGGGTATTTCGAGTTCGGTGGTTTCCGGACGTAGAGTTTTGCTCACCGTGTCCTGTCCCTGATGTGACATTTTGTAAAAAAAGAATAGTCTAAAAGACGACATAAATCATGGGAAAATCTGTCTGCACATACTACCGATGATGTTTGCCTCCAGGAAAGAGCAACCAGAGCTCTGCAATACCTGAACACCGTTGGCCTATAGCCGACAGGCGTTCCGGGTTTCCACGACAACCCATTTCATTTGTTTTAAGGTAAGATACCGTTTATTTCGACTGAATCGTAACTCGGCCAGACTCAGCTCCCCTTCAATCAGGAGCTGGCCGAAAATACCCAGTAGTGGCAAGTCACAATAAAAGGTTTTATGAAAATACCGAAAAGATTACAGCCGCTTGTTGATGACGGCATGATAGACGAAGTGCTTTTTCAACTGATGAGCGGCAAAGAAGCGCAGGTTTATGTGGTGCGATGTGGCAATAGCGTTCGCTGCGCCAAAGTGTATAAAGAGGCACAAAAACGCAGCTTCAAGCAGGCCGTGCAGTACCAGGAGGGCCGCAAGGTCCGCAATTCTCGCCAGGCCCGCGCCATGGGCAAGAAATCCCGCTATGGCCAGAAAGAACAGGAGGATGCCTGGTTAAGTGCCGAGGTTGATGCACTCTACCGACTCGCGGCTGCCGGTGTTCGGGTACCCGAGCCCCATGGCTTTGTTGATGGCGTACTGTTGATGGAAATGGTCATTGACGCCGAAGGCAAGGCCGCACCGAGGCTTGATGATATC
>JAGXLV010000112.1:0-1293 GCA_018334495.1 Oleiphilaceae bacterium | reverse complement strand
GCAATGCCCAGAGCGACCACTATCGTGACACCAAGGCCGGCCAATCCCACCAGATAGCGGACCATGTAATTGGCGAGGAAAAACAGGGCGATCGCGCTCAGCGCAATCATGGTGACCCGGGGAATAGTCGACTTCGTCATCTAATGAGCCTCTGATTATTGTGTGGATGGTTTTTGCCTATAACCTGAAAGCGAGAGACCGCTCATGGTGTCAGACAACATGAGTCAGTTGCTCCTTGTGCCGTGACCGGACCTCTTAGCCTGGATCATTGCGATAGGTATTCAGTCGCTTCAACCAACCGGCAAGCCATTGGCGTTTTTCAATCGCCTTGGGGGCATTTTCCGCCCGCCGGGTAAGGACGTTTGCCGCAGCAAGCCGGAATGCCGCCAGAATGTCATCGTTGTCAGCCGGAATTTCCCGCAATACCTGCAAAAGCCCCCAGCCTTCGTCCTGATACGACTCCCGCGGGGACAGCCCCTCACCCTTGAAGTTCACGTAGTCCATGAGCGTATACACACCGCCAGGAGTTGCGATCAGTGCCTTGAGCTTGCGCTCCATGGCCGGCCTTTCTGAGGGCTGAATCTCGGACATTATGCGGCCCAGAGAGACGCGGGCGCGTTTGAACATGAATTCCGCCTGAACGCCGCGAGTCCGGTTGAGGAGCTGTCGCAATGACCGGACTTGTTCGGTATTACCCAGAGCAAGAAATACAGGACGATCCGGCCAGGGAGCATCCCGTGGCTCCAGTTCCGCCAACCAGGACGGAATCGCCACAGACCGCACTTCCATGAAATCAACCAGCGCCGGGAAGCTTTCGACAAAAGGGGCGTCAACCCCGGTCGGGTACCAGATGAAATGACCAATACCCAGAGAGGGAAAAGCTTCCCCCTCATTCCAGTGCACGAGGCATTCTTGCCGTCCAGCACACTCATTGAGAAAGATCTTTTCACCGACCCATTCCAACTGGGGGTCGGTCAATGTCAGGTCGAAGGCGGCCGCACGACCTGAAAAGCCAATGGCCAGAAACACAACCGGGGCGGCGAGGCTTACTCTGAACTTGAAAGGATTCATGAATTCAGGGCCCTGAAAAATTTGATTAATAAATGTCAAAATACCATTTCTCCCAGTCAACCTGCTAACATTGTTGCGTATGCATTCTTTTTTAAAAATGGTGAATTATGGCTTCGTGCAGGCGCTGGTGTCTGGTTGTCGCGACCTGTTTATTAGGGCTTGACGCCGTCGCTCAAACTGCTCCAACACAACGACAGGAGCTCTTCGTAAGCCTGCTGGTGG
>JAGXLV010000111.1 GCA_018334495.1 Oleiphilaceae bacterium | reverse complement strand
GTTCGAGGCCGGTCGTTCGGTCACCTATGAACGTGTCGAGGACTACTGGGCCGCCGATCTACCGGTGCGCAAAGGCCGTTACAACTTTGACGCCATACGATATGAATATTATTCAGACGATACGGTAGCGCTGGAGTCCTTCAAGGCCAACAACTACGATTTCCGCCTGGAATCCTCCGCCAAAAACTGGGCAACCGCTTACGAGGGTCAGCAGTTCGAGGACGGCCGTGCAACCACCGAAGCCATCGAACACCAGCGGCCAGTCGGCATGCAGGCATTCATCTTCAATACCCGCGAAGAAAAGTTCCAGGACCCGCTGGTGCGACGGGCCATTGCTTTCGCCTTTGATTTCGACTGGGCCAACCGCAATCTGTTTTATGGTCAGTATCAGCGTACTCAAAGTTATTTCGAAAACAGCGAGCTGGCGTCGAGTGGTGTGCCGGAAGGCGATGAGCTGGCGCTGCTCGAACGCTTCCGTGAGCAATTGCCCGAGGCCGTTTTCACCACGCCTTACACTGTGCCCTCAACCGGGGGCGATAACAGCCTGAGGGATAACCTGCGCGAGGGTCTCCGGCTGTTCCGGGAAGCCGGCTACAAGATTACCGATGGCAAGCTGGTCCATACCAAAACCGGCGAGCCCCTGGCGTTTGAAATCCTGTTGGCCCAGAAAAATTTCGAGCGCATCGTGCTGCCGTTTACCGGGAACCTGAAGAAGCTTGGCGTAGAAGTGGATGTACGCCTGATCGACACCAATCAATATGTCCAACGGGTGCGCAGTTTTGATTTCGACATGATTACCCAGGTCATACCTCAATCCGACTCGCCAGGAAACGAACAACGGGACTTCTGGCACTCAGAGAACGTCGACGTCAATGGTTCGCGCAATTACATGGGGATCAATGACCCGGTGGTGGATGAACTTGTGGCCCTGCTGATCCAGTCCGACGACCGGGACGAGCTGGTGCATCGGACCCGGGCCCTGGACCGGGTATTGCTTCATGGCCATTACGTCGTCCCTCACTGGTTTCTGGACGTGGATCGCATTGCCTACTGGAACAAGCTGGTACGACCTGAAGCCGTGCCCAAAAATGGCACTGATCTGAGCAACTGGTGGGCAAAACCCTGAAAATTTCCAATCACAGAATAGCGAAACGAATCAGGGGGCATTACTGAGCGATGGGCGGTTACATTCTTCGACGGCTAATGCTGATCATCCCCACTCTGATTGGCATCATGCTGCTCAATTTCATTATCGTTCAGGCCGCGCCCGGCGGTCCCATCGAACAAATGATCGCGGAAATGGAAGGTCATGGCAGTGGCGCCCTTAGCCGGGCATCCGGTGGCGGCGCGGGCGATGAAGCCTCCCGGGGCGACAGTCGCGGCGAACGCGGTATCCCGCCCGAGATGCTGGAAGAACTCGAAAAACTTTATGGCTTTGACAAACCGCCCCACGAACGTTTCTTTAAAATGCTGGGCGACTACGCCACCTTCGATTTTGGTGAATCCTTCTATCGCGACCGCACCGTGATCGAATTGATCCTGGACAAGATGCCCGTGTCCATCTCGCTCGGACTCTGGTCAACGCTGATCATTTACCTGGTCTCCATCCCGCTGGGAGTGCGTAAGGCGGTTACCGACGGCTCACGGTTCGACGTCTGGAGCAGTTCGGTCATTGTGGTGGGCTACGCCGTTCCTGGCTTCCTGTTTGCCATTCTGTTAATTGTGCTGTTTGCCGGCGGCAGTTATTTCAACTGGTTCCCGCTGCGGGGGCTGACCTCTCCCGGCTTTGACCAGATGACCTGGTACCAGCAGATAGGCGATTATTTCTGGCACCTGACCCTGCCCGTTCTCGCCAATGTCATCGGCGGCTTTGCCACGCTGACCCTGCTGACCAAAAACTCCTTCCTGGACGAAATCGGCAAACAATACGTTGTCACCGCCCGCGCCAAAGGCCTGGAAGAACGCCGTGTCCTCTACGGCCATGTTTTCCGCAACGCCATGCTGATCGTTATTGCCAGCCTGCCAGGGGTGCTGGTGGCTCTTTTCTTTACCGGCTCCTTGCTGATCGAGGTAATTTTCTCACTGGACGGTCTCGGCCTGCTGGGCTTTGAAGCGGCGTTAAACCGGGATTACCCCGTGGTCTTCGGCACCCTCTATATATTTACCCTGATGGGGCTGGTCCTAAAGCTGATCAGCGACATCACGTATGTGCTGGTGGACCCCCGCATTGATTTTGAAAGCAGGGAGAGCTGAGATGCGTTTACCACTGCTCACCCCCATTCAGAAGCGTCGTTTGAGCAGCTTCCGGAAAAACCGGCGGGGTTTCTGGTCGCTGTGGATTTTCCTGGCATTGTTCGGCCTCTCACTGATCGCCGAAGTCATCGCCAACGACAAACCGCTGGTGGTCAGCTATCAGAACGAGCTTTATTTCCCGGTTTTCGAATCCGTCCCGGAAGAGACCTTCGGCGGTTTTCTGCCGACCGAGGCCGATTACCGCGACTCCTTCATCCGCGATGAAATTAACGAGAACGGCTGGATGCTATGGCCGCCAGTGCCTTTCCACTATGATACGGTCCACTACGATCTGGATCAGCCTTCCCCGGCGCCGCCCTCCCTGGAGAACTGGCTGGGCACCGATGATCAGGCCAGGGATGTATTCGCCAGAGTCATTTACGGTTTCAGGATATCCGTACTCTTCGGTCTTATACTCACCATTCTGAGCTGCTTTGTGGGCGTGATCGTGGGCGCCATCCAGGGCTTTTACGGTGGCAAGGTCGACCTTCTGGGGCAGCGCTTCATCGAGATCTGGTCGGGCCTGCCGGCGCTCTACCTGCTGATTATCCTGTCCAGCATAGTCCAGCCAACGTTCTGGCTGTTGCTGGGCATCATGCTTCTTTTCAGCTGGATGGGCCTGGTGGATGTGGTGCGGGCCGAGTTCCTGCGGGCCCGTAACTTTGAATATGTAAAAGCGGCCCGGGCCCTGGGTCTTGATAATCGCATGATCATGTTCCGGCACATCCTGCCCAACGCCATGGTGGCCACGCTGACGTTCGTGCCCTTCATTCTCACCGGCGCCATTACCGGGCTTACATCGCTGGACTTTCTTGGTTTTGGCCTGCCTTCCGGCTCGCCATCGCTGGGGGAGCTGATCGCCCAGGGCAAGACCAACCTGCATGCGCCCTGGCTGGGGATATCGGCTTTCGTAAGCCTCGCCGTCATGCTGACGCTGCTGGTGTTCGTGGGTGAAGCCGTGCGTGACGCTTTTGATCCGAGAAAAACATGACCGATTTACTGACAATGACCAACCTGTCCATTGCCTTCGGCGGCAATAAGCCTGTCGTACAGAAGGTGTCGCTGGCCCTGGCTGAAGGCGAGACTCTGGCCCTGGTGGGTGAAAGCGGTTCAGGGAAATCCGTCACGGCATTGTCGATTCTCAGACTCCTTGATGAACGCCACGCCCGCTATGACAGCGGCAACATCAACTATCGGGACGAGAACCTGTTGGCCGCGTCCATCAAACGTCTGCGCCAGATTCGCGGTCGCAACATCGGTATGATTTTCCAGGAGCCGATGACATCGCTTAATCCGCTGCATTCGGTGGAGAAACAGATCACCGAAACCCTGTCACTGCATCGTGGCATGAGAGGCCCCCAGGCTCGAGTGCGCTGTGTCGAATTGCTGAATCTGGTCGGCATCCAGAATGCGGAACAGCATCTGGCCAATTTCCCGCACCAGCTTTCCGGGGGCCAGAAGCAACGAGTGATGATTGCCATGGCGCTGGCGAATGAGCCGGACATTCTGGTGGCAGACGAACCGACCACGGCGCTGGATGTAACTGTTCAGAAGCAGGTACTGGAACTGCTCAAGTCACTGCAAAAAAAGCTGGGCATGGCGATCATCCTGATCACCCACGATCTGGCCATCGTCCGGCGTTATGCAGATCGGGTTGCGGTCATGGAACAGGGCCGGATTGTCGAGTATTCCGATACCGAGCAACTCTTCCAGTCGCCATCCCACCCGTACACCCGCAAGCTCCTGGATGCCGAGCCGCCGCCCTCACCGCCCGCCCTCATTGCCAGGCCCGAACCCATGCTGGAAGTAGCAGGGCTGGATGTGCGGTTCGTGATCAAGAAGTCGCTGCTGGGTCGGTCCAGGCGCGAATTTCATGCCGTTCGTGACGTCAGTTTTCAGCTTGGCAAAGGCGAAACACTCGGCATCGTCGGGGAAAGTGGCAGCGGCAAGACGACTATTGGCCATGCCTTGCTTAAACTCACTTCCAGCAAGGGTCGAATTCATTTCCGCGGCTCGGATCTTGACGGCCTCAACCAGCGTCAGTTTCGGCCATACCGCCGGCGCATTCAGATCGTGTTCCAGGATCCCTTTGGCAGCCTCAGCCCCCGCATGTCGGTCGCTGAAATAATCCGCGAGGGTCTGGAGATCCACGAATCCGGAAGCAAGGATAGCCACGATCAGAAAGTAATCGCCGCCCTGGCGGATGTCGGGCTTGATCCGGACACCCGGCATCGCTATCCCCACGAGTTCTCCGGCGGCCAGCGCCAGCGCATAGCCATTGCCCGTGCCCTGGTGCTGCAGCCGGACCTGATCGTCCTCGATGAACCCACCTCAGCGCTGGATCGAACCGTGCAAAAACAGGTCATTGAGCTCCTGGCAGACCTGCAGGCCCGCTATCATTTGAGTTATATTTTTATCAGCCACGACCTTTCCGTGGTGAGGGCCCTGAGCCATCAGCTGCTGGTCTTGAAAGACGGCGCGGTGGTCGAGTACGGTCCGGCCCAACGGATTTTCGCGCAGCCGAAGGCAGACTACACGCGCACACTTCTCAACGCTGCGCTTTACTACCAAAAACCGGAGTCGTGAGCGCGGCCAAAGCTGGCTACGACCAATTGAGCGTTACCTGAACCCATGAGTTCAGGGACAATAGGCCGAAATTCAGTATAAGGAGAATGTTCATGGGACTACTTAGCGGCAAACGTGCCCTGATTGTCGGAGTGGCGAGTAAGCTTTCCATTGCAGCCGGCATTGCCGAAGCGTTTCATCAGCAAGGCGCCGAACTGGCCTTTACCTACCAGAACGAAAAACTCAAGCCGCGGGTCGAAGGCTTCGCCAAAGGCTGGGACAGCGAGCTGACCTTCCCCTGCGACGTGTCCAGTGATGAAGAAATTGAAAACGTGTTCAAGGAACTGGGCAAACACTGGGATGGCATTGATATCATCGTCCATTCCGTCGGTTTTGCCCCTGGTGAGGAACTCGACGGCAATTACGTTGACGTAACCTCGAGAAAAGGCTTCCTGATGGCTCACGATATCAGCTCTTACAGCTTTGTGGCCCTTGCCAAGGCAGGCCAGAGCATGATGCGTGAAGGCGGCTCGCTGTTGACCCTGAGCTACTACGGCGCGGAAAAGACCATCCACAACTACAACGTGATGGGCGTTGCCAAGGCGTCTCTCGAAGCCAACGTGCGCTACATGGCCAACTCCATGGGCGAGAAAGGCTTCCGGGTTAATGCCATTTCGGCCGGGCCAATCCGCACACTGGCAGCGTCCGGCATCAAGAGCTTCCGGACCATGCTGACCGAAAACGCCAAGCGCGCACCTCTGCGGCGTAACGTGACCATCGGCGAAGTCGGCAATGGCGCAGCCTTCCTGTGCTCCGACATGGCCAGCGGCATCACCGGCGAGATCATGTACATTGACGGCGGCTTCAACATCACCGCCATGGGACCGGTCGAGCAGTAAGCAACAAGCACTGACACGGAAGCCGGCGGTGGCTCAGTCCTGAATCATCGCCCGGCCTACCGCCTCGACCCAGTCGATATAAGACGTCTGGTCTGAAAACAGAACTTTCAGGCCCACGGCCCAGCCCGCATCGCCCCTGGACTCGCACCAAACCACCTCGCCCGTCAGTTTGAAGCTATTTTCGTTATCTGCGAGCGACACCACCATGGGTAGCAAGGCGCCCTTGCTCAGAGGTTCCCGAGTCAGAAGCCGGATGCCATTCACCGACAGATCATGAGTGTGACACGTCAGGTGTTTGCCAGCTCCGGCATCCGGGTCTTCCGGATCCACTGCTTCCAGCTCAAGCGTGAGTCTGGCCCGGCCGGCGAGACGAAATTCCCTGCGCTGATCCGCTCCTGATAAACTGCCGTCGTCGTGTCCGAAACTGTAATCTTCACCGTTCATGCTCGTATCCTGGCTAGTGGGGGTCGCTGAAGGGCCTGGCCGGTAATCTGGGCGTCGCTAACCTTTGCTTCTGCCGCTGCGAATCCCTCCCACGACCTGGGAGAGGGTGTCGTCAAAGGCCTGTTTTTTCTGTAAAACCCTGGCTTCGCCTCT
>JAGXLV010000110.1 GCA_018334495.1 Oleiphilaceae bacterium | reverse complement strand
ATCCAGGCAATATACAAATCGCCAACCGAAACGGTATGCTTTCGGTTTACTCTCTGCCCCTGAGGAAGCCGGTTTGTCACAAAAAAAATCCAATACCGCAGACCAGCTCTACGCCCTGATCGCCAATGAAGAGGACGCGCGGACCTGCACCGATATCTCTGATAAAGCCTGCGGTGAAGTCCCGAAAAACTTCTTTATTATTCTCGCCAGCCTGATACTGACCAAACTCGGCGATCTGTTGATCAGCCCCAAAACCGTCCTGGCCTGGCTTCTGGGCGCCATCGGCGCGCCCGCGCTCGTGGCCTGGCTGGTGCCTATCCGGGAATCCGGTTCGCTGGTTCCACAAATGGTTATCGGTGCCTGGGTAAGGCGCAGACCGATACGTAAATGGTTTTGGGTACTGGGCAGTTTCGGCCAGGCGGCCTGCGTTGCGGCCATGGCCGCCAGCGTCTGGTTCCTGGATGGCTATAGCGCCGGTTATGGCGTCATCGCCGCCCTGGTGGTTTTCTCGCTGGCGCGGGGGTTCTGTTCCGTTGCGGTAAAAGACATCGAGGGCAAGTGCATTCCCAAAACCCGCCGAGGGCGGCTATCAGGACTGGCCACGACAATCAGCGGCACAGCCACCGTCGGCCTCACTGTCCTGCTGTTCTGGGACCGGGGCGAACCCGGCCTGCCCTTTTACATGCTGTTACTGGGCCTCGCCACAGCGTTGTGGCTCATTGCCGGCAGCCTGTTCGCCAACGTGGAGGAGGAACCCGGGGAAACCAGCGGCGGCGGCAACGCCCTCAGGGAAGCTTTCCGCAGCCTGTCACTGCTCAGGGACGACCCGCCATTCCGCCACTTCGTGATTACCCGGGCCCTGTTGCTTTGCTCGGCACTCGCCGCCCCCTACTTTGTGCTGCTGGCGCAACAACAGGGTGATACCGGCTGGCTGCTGGGCTCTTTTCTGCTGGCAAGCAGCCTGGCCAGCTCCGTCAGCGCCAGCGCCTGGGGCTGGATGGCGGACCGCTCCAGCCGCCAGGTCATGATCAGGGGCGCCGCAATCGCCAGTGCCGTCTGCCTGATCATTGGCACCATCAATGTGGCACCGAGCCTGAGCGTCACCTCGCCCTGGTTTTATCCGATTGGCTTTTTCGTGCTCAGCATCGCCCACGCCGGCGTCCGTTTGGGCCGGAAAACCTATCTGGTGGACATGGCGGGCGGCAACAAACGCACGGATTATACCGCCGTCAGCAATACGGTGATTGGCGTCCTGCTTCTGGTAACCGGCGGCCTGAGCGCTCTCGCCTCCCTGATTTCCAACGGTGCGGTCATCGTTTTCCTGGGGCTGATGGGACTGGCGGGAACTGTGAGCGCTGTCAAAATGCGGGAGGTTGAGTAGAAGTCAGCCGATCAACGTCATTTCAGGCTTCGGGAGGTTTGCCGTCATTAAGAGCCAGGGCACCCTTAACGACCCGATAAATCACCCAGATGGCCATACCCAGAAGAATGAACCAGCCGATCACGATCAGCGTTGTGATAACGCCAATGACAGTCCACAACAGCGCGATCCAGAATGTCCGGATCTGCCAATGGAAATGTGGCTCAATCCAGGTGCCGCGAACATCATCCAGTTTGACGTAATTGATAATAACGCCCGCCAGACCGGTGATCCCACCCAGAAAGAACGACAGCCCCTGAAGGATATAGACAGCTACGGCCAGATTCCGATTGGGATCGCTGCGCCGGGCAAGTGGATCCTTCGGCCCCTGGTCGGGGAACTCAGCGTCAGCCACGTAAACATCTCCTGGTCTTTCGAAGGTCGGTCAATATGAACAGAAATAAGTCGCAATATTGCTCTAATTATAACACTCACTCGGCCTTGAGTGGCCTGTTTCAGTGTCACCAATCAATATGACAGGGCTTGAGTAAGACGTCTGGAAAACAAAAGGCAGGAAAGATCTTGCAGCACAGGGCGGACACCGTTTGTGCCCGCCCGTCCATATCGGACATCATCAATAGGTACTGTCTCCACCTTCCGCGGGTTCTTCCAGGCCGCCACCTTCTTCATTGCCGCCCGGAGCATTGTCTTCCGCCGTCGCGGGGGCTTGCGTTTGATCGGCTGCCGCGGGTTGCTCTTCCTCTTCCCAATCGCTGCAACCGGCCAGGCCAAGGGTCATGATCAGTGCAAGTGCGCTTAGTGTCAGTTTATTCATATCCCCTCCTTTCGATTAGATTTTGAGCATTGCGAATACAATGTTTATGTTATCGAGGAGGTTACATGCACACAATTACCACATATTCAGACGACGCAAGTGAGTGCCGGACTCCAGCAAGTCCGTGCAACCTGGCAAAAACACAAAAGTTTTAGCCATAAGCGGCGGCGAGAGAGCAAAACCAGGCGCAGCATTTTTTCCACACAAAAAATTACTGTTTAGAAATAGTAGATCCTGAGACCAATACAGCAGATGACCTGACGGCCTTGCAGCGGATAAGCCTGAATAGGGTTCACGGCTTCAAAAAAACTAGTACCCCGTCCTGTCGCTCGGCCGATAGCCAAGCCGGAACCCGCCCCAATGGCGGCCATTAACGTAAACCGGCACGGACAGGTCGTGCATGATTTCGCCAGTATCGCGACGGTAGGTCTGAAGGAGCATATCCTGCTCGTGACTGCCGCAACGCCCACCGGTCCGGTCGTTGAACAGCCGTTTGCTGCGGCTTTTGACCAGATCGACGGCCGGATTTCCGGTCGGTTGGTGGGCAAAGTCGCGATTATGGGTCGGCACATAGCCGTCCGGCGCCGTGAGGATTGCGTAAATCATGGCATCGTGACAAGTTTTAACCGGCTCCTGGACATCAGGCAAATGCTGGTCCGTAAAACGGTCGTAACCATTGCTGTACTTCTGGGGGTCGGTGTTGGCGATCGGCGTCCGGGTTTCATCGAACAACTGGGAATCGCTTAACTGGCCGGCTGACAGCGCTTCCTGGAAGATTTCACTGATACGATCCGCGCCGGCGCGAGCCCGCAGATAAAAAAACTGGTGATAGCTGACGTCACTGTTGAGTGCAAAAACAGCGTTGCTCTGCTCGGCCAGTTCCATCAATCGTCCCGCCTGGCTGGCAAGGGATTTAACACTGGCATCGCTTTCCGACATCCCGTCGCGCATGGTCTCGATGTTTTGGAACATGTGCTGCAGACTTGCCTCATTGGCCTGATCGCCTTCGGCAATGCCTGCGACCATGCTTTCGACCTGATCTGACTGGGACTGAATCTCGCCAAGCTGAGAACCAACACCTTCCACAGACTGCAACCCGCTTTCCACACTTTCCGCCAGCGTCTGGATATGGGACACAATAATCCCGGTGTCGCTGCGGATGGCCTCAAGGGTGTCGGCAACTTCGCCGGTTGCTTTCGCGGTGCGACCGGCCAATTGGCGCACTTCGTCCGCCACCACCGCAAAACCGCGGCCCTGCTCTCCGGCACGGGCCGCCTCGATGGCCGCGTTCAGTGCAAGCAGGTTGGTCTGCTCGGCAATCCCTTTGATGACACTGGTAACACCCTGTATTTTATCGGATTTGTCACTAAGCTCCCGGATCAGGCCGAGAGTCTCGCCGGATTGTTTGTGGACCACCCGGATATTATCGATCGCGTCAGACAAGGCCGTCTTGCCATTAAGGCTTAGTGCGCTGGCGTCACGGGCTGCATCGCTGGCTCTGGTCGCCTGTTCGGCACACTCCTGCACCCGGGCCGTTACCTTGCCGGCATGGTCAGCCAGCTGGGCAGTTTCGCCCACCTGGCGATCCAGGCGAGTCCTGAGCTGGTCGGCGGAATAGGACACCTGAGCGGCGGAAATGGCGTTGGCGTCCGCGCCGGAAGAAAGGGCTGCCACCAGGGTGCGACCGGTCCGGGCATCGGCAACCAGAATCGGCAAACGGACTGACGCCGGTCTGGCGACGTCCTCGTCACCAGTTTCAAGCGCCTTGAGAGCCCGATCCATCGGTATGACGGCCCGGATCAGAACATACCCACCCGCGAGGGCCATTCCAATAAGCAAACCGATCAAAATCGATAGAGAATCCAGACCTGCAAACGGTGCCAGAAACACCCCCATCACGGCGATTAATACTCCGGCGCCACAGCCCCACGCAACAAAAGCAGGATTCATTGATCCCATAAATTCCCCAGGAAGCTTTATCGTTTTTCTCGAAAAAAGTAAAAGTTTTACACCTTTACCGACAATCTTAAGCGATGAGGAAGCCCTAACAAATGAAACTTTGGTTTCGTTATGTCATTCGAAAGTCTATGGGGCAGGTGTAGCTCGACATGGCGGAGACGGATGACGGCCGTTATTCGTGTCCGTCATCCACATCGGCTCTTATCAATTAGACGTATTTTCTTCCTCCGTTTCTTCCATGGCTTCGCCGGTCTCCTCTGCAGCCTCTTCGGTGTCTTCACCAGCGTCGTCCATGGCTTCGTCGGTCTCTTCGGCAGCTTCGTCCATGGCTTCGCCAGTCTCTTCGGCAGCTTCTTCCATGGTTTGCTCAGCCTCTTCACCGAATTCTGCAGCCCGTTCGGCAGGGGGTTCGGCGTCTTCCGGCTCATCATCACTGCAAGCAGCCAGCCCCAGAGTCATAAACAGTATCAGTGCGCTCAGCGTTAACTTGTTCATAATGCCTCCTTTCGATTGGTTTTCTGCAATCCCTGACTTCTCCAGCCTACAACTCCAACCTTGAATCTACAATTAACACATATTTAAAACGCACCATATAGTTTTGCAGCCGAGCAACTGACCGGGCCCACCCGCTCAATAGGTCCTTGGCCTCGGAGGGCGGGCTCGCGCAGAAAAGCTGCGGTCGGGGTATCCGGCAAAAAGCTGATCAGAACCAGTCCGCCTTCATATTGAGGCAGGTATCATCCTGGTTTTGCAGAAGGACAAGATCCTGGGCCACAGTCGGCAACTCCCAGTGGAAGAAATACTGGGCCGCCTGCATTTTGCCTTCATAAAATTGCCGGGCACCCTCCACAACGCCGGCCGAGAGGGCGCGTTCAGCGACATTGGCCTGACGCAGCCACATCCAGGCCACCGAAATGTGGCCGAACAGGTGCAGGTAGCAGTGAGCGTTGGCCAGAACCGCCTCCGGGTTATCCGCCATCAACGCCTTACCCAGAGACTGGGTGACCTGAACCGCGCGCTGCAGGGTTTCGCTCAGGGACAGGGCCCATTGCTGACAACGTGGTGCGGTCGCGGCCTCCAGATCAACACGCATGGCCTCCATCAACAATTGCAGGCCATGACTCTGATCCTGCCAGACTTTACGGCCGAGAAGGTCAAGGGCCTGAATGCCATTGGTGCCCTCGTGAATCGGGTTAAGGCGATTGTCGCGCCAGCATTGTTCGACGGGGTATTCACGGGTATAGCCAGCGCCGCCGTATACCTGGATGGCCAGATCGTTGGCTTTGACGCCGTAATCGGAGGGCCAGGCCTTCATCACCGGGGTCAGCAGATCCAGCAGCTTGCCGGCTTCTGCCCGTCTGGTCCGATCCGGATGGGAATTCTGGTCGTCCAGCAGGCGGGCACCGTAGAGGCATAACGCCATGCCTCCCTCGACATAGGACTTCTGGGCCAACAGCATGCGCCTCACATCGGCGTGCTCGATGATCGGCACAGCCGGCGAGGCCGGGTCCCGCTCCGAGGGCTTGCGGCCCTGACGCCGGTCCCGGGCATAGCCCAGACTGTGCAGATAGCCCCGATAACCAATGACCGCCGCACCAAAGCCCACGCCCAGACGGGCCTCATTCATCATCTGGAACATGTACTTCAGGCCCTGATGAGGCTCGCCAACGAGGTATCCATGACAGGGGGCATCGTCGCCAAAGCTCAATGCCGTGGAGGTGGTGCCGCGATAGCCCAGCTTATGGAAAAGGCCTGCCAAGGCAACACCATTACGTTCAGTCAATCGGCCTTCATCGTCACTGAGAAACTTGGGCACGATAAATAACGAGATGCCTTTGACCCCGGCAGGCGCGCCTTTGATCCTGGCCAGCACCATGTGGACGATGTTATCGGTGATCGACTGATCGCCCCCGGAAATGTAGATTTTGGCGCCCTTGATCAAATAGTCACCGGACTCCCTCGGAGTCGCCGAGGTTCGGATATCCGCCAGCGAGGAGCCGGCCTGGGGCTCGGTCAGGGCCATGGTGCCGGCGAAACGCCCTGACAGCATGGGCTCAAGATACTTTGACTGTTGTGCCTCTGAACCAAAGGTGCGAATCAGGTTGGCGGCGGCGCTGGTCAGGAAAGGATAACCGGCCGTGCCGGGGTTCGCGGCAGTGAAAAAACCGTTGCACGCCGCCATAACGGTCTCCGGCAGCTGCATGCCACCAAGGTCGTAATCATGGCGAC
>JAGXLV010000038.1 GCA_018334495.1 Oleiphilaceae bacterium | reverse complement strand
GAAAATCGTAGTTGTTGGCCTTGAAGGACTCCAGCGCGACCGTATCGTCTGAATAATATTCATATCGTATGGCGTCAAAGTTGTAACGGCCTTTGCGCACCGGTAGATCGGCGGCCCAGTAGTCCTCGACACGTTCATAGGTGACCGAACGACCGGCCTCGAACTCACCAATGCGGTAAGGACCGCTGCCGACTGGCCGGGACAGACCGCTTTTGGTGAAGTCCTTGTCCTGCCAGTAATGTTTCGGAAAAACTGGAAGCTGGCCAAGAATCAGCGGTAGTTCCCGATTGTTGGTTTCGCCAAAATCAAAACGAATCCGGTGGTCATCGATCACAGTGGCCTTGGAAACCTCGGCGTAGTAACTGCGAAACATCGGGTGGCCTTCGCTGGTCAGCAGGTTGAACGAGAAGGCCACATCCTCTGCGGTGATCGGTTCGCCGTCCTGGAATCGCGCTTCCTCACGCAGATTGAATGTAACGTAACTGCGATCCTCTGGCGTCTCCAGGGATTCGGCAATCAGGCCATAGGCGCTGAAGGGCTCGTCATCAGAGGATACAAGCAATGTGTCGTATACATAGGTGCTGATATCCGCAGCGGCGATGCCTCGGATAACGAAGGGATTGAACGAGTCATAGCCATTGGCGACAACCGCCATGCGCAGGGTGCCAGCCTTCGGCGCTTCTGGATTAACGTAGTCAAAATGATCAAACCCGGGCGGGTATTTGGCATCGCCGTGCATCGCGATGCCGTGAACCGCGTCCGGCGACTCCTGGGCCGTGACAAGTTGGCTAAAAATACTGGCCAGGGCCAGGAATGCCCCCATCAGCCATGGAGCGGAAAGGCGATCTGATTTCCGGAATGAAGCCATGAGTCTCGCTTAATGTTGATGAACGGAACGGGCACTGGCATTAACCGGGCCCCGGTTACGCGTGGCCCGCCTGCCACTCAGGGGCTGGTTCTTATATCGACGTAAAGTACCAGGTTTTGGCCGGGCTGCAGATAGCGAGCCTTGTTCAGGTCGTTCCAGCCGGCAATGTCATTGATCGCCACAGAAAAACGGGTGGCGATGACCGAAAGTGAATCGCCACTGCGAACCCGGTAACCGACCTTGCGGACCATTTTGTCGTTCCGGTCATTGCTGGCGGTCGTGGTTGTCTGGGGTGATGCTTGCGACCAGACCACCAGGGTTTTGCCGGGCATCAGCGGGTCGCCGGGGGCCATGCCGTTCCAGGAGGCCAGCTGGCGGACGCTGACTTTGTGCTCGCGCGCAATATCCCAGAAAGTGTCCCCGGAGCGAACCTTGCGCTCCACGCGCTTACCCTGGCCTGAGCTGCCGCCACTCGCCTGTTTTTTGGCCAGTCGCTGGGACGCGCTGAGGGCATAGTTGCCGCTGCCACCCTGGGCTGTCGGAATCAGAATGCTCTGACCTATCCGGATCAGGTGGCCGTCAATGTTGTTGACTTCCTGAAGAACTGCCGGTGTCGTGCCATAACGATTGGCGACCCGTATCAAGGTATCTCCTGACTTGACCTCGTAATTTTGCCAGGCAACCCGGGAATTTGTGTCCAGCGCCGCCAGGCGCTCTTTGAAACGGGGGGCGTTGGTAATCGGTACCAGCAGTCTGTGAGGCCCTTCCGGTGATGTCGCCCAGCGGTTATAGGAGGGATTCAGCAGATAGATTTCATCGATATCCACGCCCGCCAGTTCCGCCGCCTGGGCCAGGTCGATCTGGGAGCCTATGTCGACCACCTCGAAGTAGGGTTCATCGCTCAGCTTGGGTAACGTGACGCCGTAGGCTTCCGGATTTTCGAATATTTTCGCCAGAGCAATGAGCTTGGGACCATAGGCGCGGGTTTCCCGGGGCAGACCGAGGTTCCAGTAATCCGTGGGTTTGCCTCTGTTGGTATTCTTCCGAATGGCCTTGGACACCGTGCCGCCGCCGCTGTTATAGGCCGCAAGCGCGAGCATGTAATCACCATTAAAGCGATTGCTGAGCCGTTCCAGGTAATTCAGTGCCGCATCCGTGGACGCCAGAATGTCCCGCCGCTGGTCGTGCCACCAGCTTTGCTTGAGGCCGAAATACTTGCCAGTCGAAGGTATGAACTGCCACATGCCGGATGCGCGACCATGGGAATAGGCGAAAGGATCGAAGGCGCTTTCCACAATCGGCAGAAGCGCCAGCTCGCCGGGTAAACCTCGTGCTTCCACCTCATTGACGATGTGGTGAAGGTAGCGGCTGCCGCGCTCCACAACCCGCTCTATGTATTTCGGGTGTCTGGCATACCAGCTCAGTTGCTGCTCAATGCGGCGGTTGGTGATGTCAGGATCCAGTTGATACAGGCTCCGGAGGCGAATCCAGAGGTCCATGTCGCCAGTGCCCTCCGAATCCCGGACTTCTGAATTCGCGGTATCGAGGCGTTCCCTGGCTTTTTCAGCCTCTTCTTTGAGGCTCGGATCAATGGCTCCATCAAGTTCCGTATTGGCGTCCTCGCCGGTGCCGTCCAGTTTTGCTTCTACCGCTCGTTTAAGTACGTCATCGCCGACCGCAACTGCGAGCTTCTCGGACTCCAGCAGCGCGGCTTCGCTAAGTACGCGATCAGGGTCGTCATCCCGGTCGGCGCCATTCTGGCGGGTGTCGCCGTCCAAAGCCGCACATCCACTGAACGCCGCGACGGCAAGCAGGGCAATAAAAGGTTGTACCTTCATAAACGATTCCGGTAGAGGGGCCAGCCGGTTTAAGATGCCGCCGCCTATTATTTTTTTATTCACATTTCTCGCGCTGAGCCTGAGCGCAATAGCACCGTTCAGCAAAGATCATGTTGAAGCCTGCCAAGTTTAGGTGATTGAATTTAAGAGGGTCAAGAAACTTGATGTTACGACTGTGACACCCTCCAGACCGGTCAGAAGTGATCCTTGGCGTGCCGCACTGCGGCAAAGACAGCCGTATCATTATCGGTAGGCAGGCCCTGACGCGCGCCATAAGCTTTCGCCGCCTTTATGAGCTCGGGATCATCCCAGCGCAAGAAGGGGTTGAGTCGTTTTTCTTTGCCCAGTATCGCCGGCACCGTGGCTTCGCCTTGTTCCCGGAGCTGCTGGCAGGTTTTCTCGTAATCCGCGAGGCCCGTGTCGTCCGGCAAAAAGCTGCGGGCGAATTTGAGATTGGCCAGGGTATACTCATGGGCGCAATAGACCGCGGTGGTGTCCGGCAGCTTGCGAAGGCTGGCAAGGGATTGATGCATTTGCGCGGCAGTGCCCTCGAAAAGCCGACCACAGCCGCAGACAAAAAGCGTGTCGCCGCAGAACAGGATTTCCGCGTCATCGAGCCGGGTTTCCGAAAAAAACGCGATATGGTCCAGGGTGTGGCCGGGGACGGCCATGACCGCGAACTCAAACGCCTCCCAGACCACTGTGTCCCCCGGGTGTACCGTGTTGGTGAGGCCTTTGAAAGGGGATTCAGCGGGCCCGGTGATGCGGGTCGGTGAGTGGCGTCTGTTGAGTTCGTCGATACCGCCGGTGTGGTCGGGGTGGTGGTGCGTGACCAGAATCGTATCCAGCGTCAGGCCGCGCTCCTCCAGATATTCTGTGACGGGCTCGGCCTGGCCCGGGTCCACGATCAGGGCCTTGCCCGTTTTCCGGTCTTCAAGGCACCATATATAATTGTCGGTAAACGCCGGGATAGGAGTAATGGTCAGCATAAAACCTCACATGTGCGTTAGCGAGTGTGACTGTTATCATAAAGCAATTAGGTGATTCCACCCAAGGTGAGGTCATTAAAGTTGTATTCAGGGTCAATATCATGGGTGAGCTCAGGGGTTTGGATTACTCACAACGTCACGCCACTTTTGAGCGCTGGTTTGATACGCCGCTCGGCCAGGCGCTACTGAAAGACCAGCGACATTGCGCGGATGAACGGGTAGCGCGGCTCAAGGGTGCGCGTCAACTGCAGATTGGCATCAGCCATCGGCTGCCGCTAGCCACCCGAGGCGATTTCAGCCAGCGCATCATGACCACCGCGTCCTGGAGCGCTGGCCTGCCTTCCGGCGTTGTCGTGTGTGATTCAGACGAGTTGCCTTTCCCGTCCGATTCCATGGATCTTGTCATACTGCACCACAGCGCCGATTTCACAGCCTATCCTCATCAGGTTTTGCGCGAGTCGTCACGGGTACTCCGCAGTGGTGGCCACATGCTGATTCTGGGGTTTAATCCAGCCAGTCTCTGGGGGCTTCGGAAGTTGGTCTCCCGACATCAAGAGGGCCCCTGGGGTGGTCGGTTTCTGATGCCGTCCCGCGTGGAGGACTGGCTGAGTCTTCTTGATTTTGAAACCGAGTCGATGGATAGCCATTTCTTTTGTCCGCCGATCCAGAGTCCCGCGTTGATCGACAAGCTTTCGAACAAAGAGATACCCGGTCTTCGTTTTCTCCCTCTCGGGGCCTATTACTGCATAGTGGCAAAAAAGCGCGTTTTTGCGCCCATCGGAAAAATTCCGGCGCGGCGCAGGCTTAATGTGGTTCCTCTGCGAACGCCCGGTCCGGTGGCCCTGGGTCGAGATTTCGCGCAAGTAATAAAAAAAGCTCGGAGTGGTAACAGATATGACCAATAAAGTGGTGCTTTATACGGATGGCGCCTGTAAAGGTAACCCTGGTCCGGGAGGCTGGGGTGTGGTTCTTCGTTACGGAGATGCCGTTAAGATGCTGCACGGCGGCGAACTCAATACCACCAATAATCGAATGGAGCTCATGGCCGCAATAAAGGGCCTGGGGTCCCTGAAACGCAAATGTGAAGTGGATCTGTATACCGATTCCCAGTATGTACGCAAGGGCATTACGGAATGGCTGGCGAATTGGAAGAAAAATGGCTGGAAGACAGCCGCAAAAAAGCCCGTGAAAAACGGCGATCTCTGGCGCGCCCTGGACGAGGAAGTTCAGCGTCATCTAGTTAACTGGCACTGGGTTCGCGGCCATTCCGGGGTTCCGGATAACGAATTGGCCGATGAACTGGCGAATCGCGGTGTGGAGGAATTGTCCGCCTGAGTGCAAGGTCTTGCCTCGGTTAAAAATATATTTAAGGTGATTCTTTTGCAAAAAAAGGAGTGTTATATTTAATCGAAGAGCGGGTGAAACAGAATCATGACCCCGGACACCGTCGGGTTCATGCCGGGTTGGTCGGGCTTGCGAGAGTCAGGCGATCAGGAGGTCTCGGTTTGATGGTGGTTTTTGCAACGTCCAATCAGGCAAGGGAAGGGAGAACCATGCGACTGTCCATCGACCTAAGTCCCCAGCAACACCGTGAGCTCAAAATGGCTGCGGCTCGGGAAGGCAAAACCATCAAGGATTATCTGCTGCAGGGGGTTCTCCCCGAGGCGGGAGCATCCAGGCCTGAAGGCGCATCTGCAGTTGAGGCGGTAAGAAGCTCTCGATCGCAAGGCGCTGAGCAGGGCGGCGGCCGTGCCAGTAAATCGGTGGAGGAGATTTTTGAAGAGATGATGCGAGACCAGGACTGATGGAGCCTCATCCTTTTGACTGCAGCCCGGCACCCACTTGAGGTAAGCTTGTGGGCTATAAATCGAGTCCGCAGTTGGAGATGATAATGGGCAGTGAAAACTCTGGCACCAGAGTGGTTGTGTTGGACACCGAAACCACCGGTATCGATCCGAGTCAGGGTCACCGGGTCATCGAAATTGGTTGCGTGGAAATGGTTGAGCGTCAGCTTACGGGGCGACGCTACCACGTCTACATCAATCCCGAACGGGAAGTCGAAGCGGAGGCGGTCTCGGTCCATGGCATTACCGATGAGTTTTTGGCGGACAAGCCCCTCTTCCGCGACGTCGCCGACGATTTTTTCAGTTTTATCGAGGGCGCGCAGCTTGTAATTCATAACGCGCCCTTTGATGTTGGTTTTATGGACGCCGAGTTTTCCCGTCTTAAACCAAAGCGTCAAACTGCCGACCATTGCGGCATTCTGGATACGCTTGCCATTGCCCGCAAAAAACACCCCGGGCAGAAAAACAATTTGAATGCTTTATGCAAGCGCTATGGCGTTGACAACAGCAGTCGTGAGCTTCACGGCGCTTTGCTGGACGCCGAGATTCTGGCCGATGTCTATCTCCTGATGACAGGCGGGCAGACAGCGCTCTCGCTGGATGCACACAGCGATCGGGATGGTGGCGTCGGCCCGATCCGTCGGGTGGCGGCGGGTCGGGCGCCTTTGCCGGTTATCCGTGCCACCGATGAGGAGGGCGAGGCCCATCGAACCATGCTTGCGGTTGTCGCCGAAGCGGGCGGGAAGGCACTCTGGCACACTCTGGAGTCAACTCCGGCTGACTCCGAGGTGTCCTGATAGGCGCTGTCTTCCACCGAAAAGACGACAGGCATCTCATACTGTGGAAACAATCGAGGGTACCGACGTCGAGCCGGCCCCCGTTTCTTGAGCTATCCCGGATATGTGTTATAACTGTTAGCGAACTTTTCATGTTCAAATAAAAAAAGTAAGTGCGGACCTGACAGCCAAGCGTTCCAGGCGCCGACAATGGGAATCGTCAATTTATGGTTCAGCCGTCTATAACGACGAAATCGCAGTCGTTCGACCTGGTTAAAGCAGAAATCGAGCAAACGATCAGGCACGGGGAAGCCAGCCTGGAAAGTTTTCAGGCCAATCGGGAACATCAGGAAGAGCTCCAGAATTGCATCGATTTTTTGAATCAGCTTCGAGGTATTTTCACCTTGGTGGAGCTGCGTGGTGGCACCTTGCTGTGCCGGGAAACCGTCTTGCTGGCGGACAGTTTGTCGTCAGGCTCCCAGGATGATGACAATTTGAGCCTGACCACTCTGAGCGACGCGCTGTATGTATTGCGCCGCTACGTGGAATATTACCACCACCAGCGTGTCGATCAGCCGGAACTGCTGCTTCCGATCATCAACAATGTTCGCGAGGCCCACAAAGAAGCTCCCCTCCCGGAATCTTTCTTTTTCCAGGCCGACCTTCTGCAACGCTCCGATCTGGGCGATGTCCTGACCCTGCCGCCCCTGGAAGTGGAGGGCGCGGAGCAGGAAGCTCATGCCCGACGCATGCGCTCCATGTACCAGGTCGGGTTACTGGGCGTGTTGCGGGAGCGCAATCCCGCAGTCAGTAAAAAATTGATTGGTCGCGCTGCCCGCGGCTTCGGCCGACTCTGTAAAGGCTCGGATCTGGGTCGGATGTGGTGCTTGCTTGCCATTACCGCTGACACGCTGCTGGATCGATCCATGGGATTCAGCAAAGCGCGCAAGCGACTCTTGATGCAGATCGAAAAACACAGCCGCGACCTGGTTTACAAAGGCCAGGACGCGAAGTCGGAGGATGTGCCCGATATCATCTTCCAGGAGTTAATCTACATTCTTTACCGTAGTGGCTCCGGTAGTGCTGACGTCGCCCGCATGCTGCAGGCCTATGGCCTGACGCCGGCGGAATACCCGGAAGCGCTTCTTGAGGCCCATCGCAGACGTTTGTACGGGCCCGGCGCCGATGTGCTGACATCGCTCTCTGGCGCCTTGCAAGATGAACTGAACGAGCTTAAAGACAAGCTGGATATCATTGAGCGAGGCATTGAGCCCGACGTGGCCGACCTTGTTGCCATCGAAGTCACATTTGAACAATTGGCCAATACGCTTTCCATGTTGGATCTGAATCAGTTGTCCCGACTGTCGAAGCGGGAGGCAGAGAAACTAAAGGCCTGGCAAGAGGAGGGGCGCCTGCCGTCAGGCGCTGAACTCTACGCACTGGCTGATTCCATTCTCAGTATCGAAAACGCAGCCGGTCAACTGGTCAGCCGTGGCATCGGCACTGAAACGGATGCATTGGCGGATGCCGAAAATGGCCTTTTTGAAGATTCCCGTTACCTGAAGGAAGCACTCCTGGTAGTGGCGGACGAGGCCAGGAGCGCCCTGACACTGGCGAAGCGGGCGATCACGGCGTTCGTCGAATCGGATTATGACAAGTTACATCTGGCAAACCTGCCCGTCACCCTCAGGAGTATCTGGGGAGGTTTCGTGATGCTGGATGATAGGGGTGCGGCACGGGTGCTTGAAAGTCTGGGGGCTACTATCCAGGGGCAACTGCTTGATCAGAATGAACCGCCTTCCGTTGCGGTGCTTGAGGCCATTGCCGACGCGCTCACGTCGCTGGAGTATTACATCGAAAGCATCGGCACCCGAGAAGAGCGCAATCTCGAATTGCTGAAACTGGCTGAATCGTCGCTCGCGGATGTTGGACGCTAAAAGTTGCCCCTCAACTCGTTCAAAGAGCCCGTGAAGTGGCTCTTTGAACAAACCATTCAATCAAACAACATCAGCTCAGGGTAAACAGCTCGCCCAGTTTTGTCGCGAGCATCATGTCGCCTTCGGCACGGAGTTCGCCCGCCATAAAGGCTTGCATTCCGTCGGTCTCGCCCGACACCACACCTTCCAAAGTCTCTGAATTCATGATGAGCGTCACCGACGGGTCATCATGATCGCCTTCGACAAGCTTGCAAGTGCCGTCTTTGATAATCATGTGATAGTTTTTGTCGTCCTCGACATTGAACTGGAATACCAGATCAAGCCCTTTTGCAGCGGATGGGTTGAAATTCTTTTCGAGCCTTTCAAATACGTGAGCTACAGACATTCTTTTACCCATTGTTGGAGTGGCTTGCGCGTCTTGTCATCAAATAAACCTCACGACTTTAGGGGCCGTGCGAGACCCTGTCAAGCCGATTCGAACACTTGTTTGAAATGCCAGGCGTATCCCGTTTGCCTGTGATTAAAGGCAGGATGCTTGTGCCTGTCTGTGCCTCGGTTACAATCAGGTAGCCTTTTTATCTTTTTATTTCGGAGACAGCCATTGGAATTTTTGACGGAGTACGGATTGTTTGCCGCCAAGGCGGTAACGATTGTAATTGCCCTGCTAGTGATCATTTCCGCCATTTTGTCGGCAGCCCATAAAAGCAAAGGTGATGATGAAGAGGGAGAGCTTCACATTCGGCGCCTCAATGAGACCTATCGTCATTTGCACGAGTCGGTGCGGGCGAAAATGCTCGGTGACCTGGCGCGTAAAACCTGGGAGAAAAAACAGAAAAAGCAGCGCAAGGCAGAATTGAAAGAGGAAAAGAAGAAGGCCAAGCAAACGGCCCCGGAACTTGAGCCCCCGGAGCGGGCCAGAGTGTTCGTGCTGGATTTCGCCGGTGACATCAAAGCCAGCGACACCGGTTCGCTTCGTAAATGCATCACTGCGGTGCTGGGCGTCGCTGATCCAGAGCGCGATGAAGTGGTGGTCCGGCTCGAAAGTGGTGGCGGCCTTGTACATTCTTATGGTTTGGCGGCAGCACAACTGGATCGTATCCGGGGTAAGAACCTGAACCTGACGGTGTGCGTGGATAAAGTCGCCGCCAGTGGGGGTTACATGATGGCTTGCGTGGCTGACAAAATACTGGCCTCGCCTTTTGCCATTCTCGGCTCCATCGGTGTGGTCGCGCAATTGCCCAATTTTCACCGACTGCTGAAAAAACACGATGTTGATGTGGAAATACTGACTGCGGGCGAACATAAACGCACCCTGACCGTTTTTGGTGAGAACACCGACAAAGGTCGGGAAAAGTTCAAGGAAGACCTGGAGGATACCCACGTACTGTTCAAGGAATACGTCGGCGAGCGCCGGCCCGGCCTGGATATAGCCGCGGTTTCCAATGGCGATATCTGGTTTGGGCGCAGGGCCCTGGACGTACAGCTGATTGACGAGATCAAGACCTCGGATGAGTATTTGATTGAAGCCTGCGAGCGGGCGGATGTGGTATCGGTCAGCTATCGGCGCAAGCAGACTCTGCCGGAAAAGCTGGGTCTTGCCGTCAGCAGCGCGCTGGAGCACTCGGTGACGCGGCTGCTGAGTGTCTTGCGTAACCAGAAAATGCAATAAATCACGACCGGCCTGTCTCGCGGGACAAAGCCCCTGACTAATAAAAGGAGAAGGGTGATCATGTCATCGAATCTGGAATACAGAGCCTGGCGGGTGCACGAACGTAACGGAGAGTATGTGGGTGGCGTGGAAACCTGCGGTATCGAAGACCTTCCTGATAATGACGTGCTGGTCAGGGTGAGCCATTCTTCACTCAACTATAAAGATGCGCTGTCTGCCTCTGGAAATAAGGGTGTGACTCGTTCTTTTCCGCATACACCGGGCATTGATGCCGCCGGTGAAGTGGTCGAAGAGGGGCCTGCCAATAACCCCGCCAGAGGCCACCAGGTGATTGTCACTGGCTACGATTTGGGCATGAACACGCCGGGCGGTTTCGGTGAATATATCCGCGTACCCGAAAACTGGTGCGTACCCATGCCAGCCGCCTGGGACCCTCGCCATGCCATGATTTACGGCACGGCGGGCCTGACCGCGGGCCTTTGCGTCAAGAAACTGTTAACCATGGGGGCTAAACCGGAGCAGGGCAAAGTGGCAGTAACCGGCGCAAGTGGTTCAGTGGGTTCTGTGGCCGTGGAGCTTCTGTCCCATCTGGGCTTTGATGTGGTGGCAATCAGCGGCAAGGACGAACTGGCCGGTGAGCTGAAAGGTCTGGGCGCTCACGAGGTGCGAGGGCGCGACGCGTTGTCCGTCGAGAAGCGGCCATTGTTGCGTCCCGAGTACGCGGCCGCTGTCGATACTGTGGGCGGCGGCGCGCTGACCGAGCTGCTCAAGCGTATCCAGCCCGGTGGCTCGGTCGCCTGTTGCGGATTGGTGGCCGGCACGGATTTGCCCACAACGGTTCTGCCCTTCATTCTGAGGGGCGTAAACCTGTTGGGCGTGGATTCGGTTGAAATCAGCCGGGAAGAAAAACAGGATATCTGGTCAAGGCTGAGTGGTCCCTGGGCCTGCCGCCACACTGAAGCGAGCGCCCGTTCTATCGGGAAAGGGGATCTGGATGAAGCGCTCAAAGCGTTTCTGGAGGGCAGGTCCCACGGCAAGATTGTGTTGGATCACGCACTCTGACCCAACCCGTATAAACCGAAAAATGGCGGGCCCCGTTCAGAGGCGCCGCCATTTTTTCACATTGAACGTCGGCTCCGGGTCAGGAGGCTCGCCGCCGGAACAGGGGCTGATCGGTATCTCCAGCGGCCTGGTAGGTCTGGCTGAAAAAGTTCAGACAGTGCGCGGCCAGTTCGATATCTTTATCCGGCCGCAGTACGTAGCTGTCAAACCCGCAGCGTTTCATGAACTGAAGTTGGTCCAGCAGCACATCACCGACCGCGCGCAATTCGTTGCGATAGCCATAACGCTCTCTCAGGAGCCGGGCAAGACTGTAGCCGCGACCGTCGGTGAACTTGGGGAAGTTGATGGCAATAATAGGCAGTGCATCCAGGTAGTCTGCCACCAGCTCCGGCTCATCGTGGCTTTCCATCCAGATGCCGATATCCTCGCGGTCCTGATAATGCTCTTTGCCCGCGACCCACAGGTCGGCCGGAATCAGGGCCGGACCCTCGGGCAAATCCAGGGACTCACCCTCTTCGGGGCGAGGCACGAGCGTCCAGTTATCCTTCTTGATCTCGCCATCCCGGGTGATGATATCAGGCATAAACACGCTCCTTGAATGGGCTGATCCCGATGCGCCGGTATGTATCCAGGAAAGGCTCTTCCTCTGTTCGCGTCTCAACGTAAACATCCAGGATCTTCTGGATCACGTCTGGCATTTCTTCCCGGGCAAAGGAGGGCCCCAGAATCTTGCCGATGGACGCGTCCCGCTCCGAGGAGCCACCCAGGCTGATCTGATAGAACTCTTGACCTTTCTTATCCACGCCCAGTACGCCGATGTGGCCGACGTGGTGATGGCCACAAGCGTTCATGCACCCGGAAATGTTGAGGTCAATCTCGCCCAGGTCATAAACATAGTCCTGGTTATCGAACCTGCGCTGAATAGCTTCTGCCACCGGAATCGATTTGGCGTTGGCCAGAGAGCAATAGTCACCGCCAGGGCAGCAGATCATATCCGTCAGCATGTTGAGGTTGGCGGTGGCAAAGCCCAGAGGCTTGAGTGCCTCCCAAAGCTCTAGCAGGCGGTCCTGGCGGACATCGGCGAAGACTACGTTCTGCTGATGCGTGACTCTGGCTTCGCCAAAGCTGTATCGGTCCGCCAGATCGGCGATCTGCTCAAGCTGGCGGTCGCTGATGTCGCCTGGTGGCACGCCGGTTTTTTTCATGGTCAACGTAACAATGCTGTAGCCGGGTTTCTTGTGGCTGTTCACATTGCGCCTGACCCAGTTATCAAAGCCTTTGCTGTCCGCCCGCGCCGACACCAGTTCTTGCGGGTCATCCTGCAGGTCAGCGTAGCCGGGTTCGGTGAAATGGCTCTTGATATGGTCGACAGCGTCTTGTGTCAGCCGGGTCGGGGAGTTTTTGGTCTGAGACCACTCAGCTTCGACTTTTTCCGCAAACCCTTCCGGTGTCAGTGCCTTGACCAGGATTTTGATCCTGGCCTTGTACTTGTTGTCACGGCGGCCGTACCGGTTGTAGACTCGCAGAATTGCCTCCAGATAGGTCAGCAGGTCCTTCTCGGGCAGAAATTCGCGGATAACCGGACCGACCATCGGGGTGCGGCCCAGGCCACCCCCCACATGAACACAGAAGCCAAGCTCGCCGTGCTCGTTGTAGAGCATTTCCAGCCCGATATCGTGCACCTGGACTGCGGCCCGGTCGACGTTGCGGGAGGCATTCACCGCCACTTTGAACTTGCGGGGCAGGAACGCGAACTCGGGGTGAAACGTCGACCACTGCCGGATGATTTCACAATAGGGCCGCGGATCGATGATCTCATCAGACTGGGCGGCGGCAAACTGGTCGGTGGTGGTGTTGCGAATGCAGTTGCCACTGGTCTGGTTGGCGTGCATTTCCACTTCGGCCAGTTCTGCCAGGATATCCGGTACGTCTTCCACTGCCGGCCAGTTAAGCTGGACATTCTGGCGGGTGGTAAAGTGGGCGTAGCCTTTGTCGTAGTCCCGCGTGATCCGGGCAAGCCGGCGTATCTGCTCGGATCTCATCATGCCGTAAGGCACGCAGATGCGGAGCATGGGGGCGAAACGCTGAACATAGAGCCCGTTCTGAAGCCGCAGTGGCAGAAATTCGCCTTCCTCCAGTTCACCCGCAAGGTAGCGGTCTGTCTGATTCCGGAACTGGGCGACACGTTCAGCAAGCATTTGCCGATCGTATTCGTCGTAAACGTACATAATTCGAATTCCCGATGTGAATGGTCGAATTGTGGCTATTAAAGGTTAGCTGCATGATAGCATTTGGCCCTTATGCTTAAAACGATCCATTTTTAATATGGTAATTACGTTTAATGCTAAATTGGGTCTGGAACTTTGGCGCCAATCTGCCTAGGCTGTACCTGCTTTTTTATCGATCCAAACATACACAAGGTAGACTCATGAGCAAAAGTAATATGACCGACAGTCAGGTTGACGCCATCGCCTTCACGGTAGTGATCCTGCTGGTGGTTGGCGCAGCGATTCTGTGGGTGGCGGGGCAGTAATATCAGGGTGGCTCTTACTGGCTGGCAAGCACCCAGCGCACAATGAGTATCAGGGTTACGACAAAGATCACCCCGAACAGGATACCGCCGATGATATAGGGAAACGGGCTGCTGCCTTCGAAATCTTCCCGATAGCGCCGGTTCGACTGTACGCCTAAAGCGCCAGCCAGAACGCTCTGGATCACCTTGAGCAGGCCGGGATTCTTCTTGTTCCTGGCCAAAGTCCCTTCTTTCTGCGTTCCCCCTGAATCATTTTTTGAGCCGTCGTCATTTTGGCGGTTCTCGTCGGTCATACCGGTCTTCCTGATTGATCATTGTCTTGATTGAATAACGGTGGCTACTCGGCTGGATCGTAAGCCAGGCTCGGCTGCAGCCAACGTTCGGCTTCGGCCACACTCATGCCTTTGCGCTCAGCGTAACTTTCGACCTGGTCTTTGCCGATCTTGCCCACAGCAAAATATTTCGATTGCGGGTGAGCGAAGTACCAACCGGATACCGCGGCTGCCGGATACATGGCGAAATGCTCGGTAATTTGAATACCGGCGGTTTCGGGCGCCTGCAGCAGGTCGAACAGAACTTCCTTTTCGGTGTGGTCCGGGCAGGCGGGATAGCCCGGAGCCGGGCGTATGCCTTTGTAGCGTTCGCGGATCAGATCGGTATTGTCCAGTTCTTCATCCGGGTCATAACCCCACAGCTCCTTGCGCACACGCTGGTGCAGGTGCTCGGCAAAGGCTTCCGCCAGACGGTCGGCCAAGGCCTGAACCATGATGGCATTGTAATCGTCGTTAGCGTCCTTGAACTCGCTAGTGAACTCCTCCACGCCAATGCCGGTGGTGACAGCGAAGCCGCCGATGTAATCGCAGCGCCCATCGGTTTCCGGCAGGAGAAAATCCGACAATGCCATCATGGGCTTGTTCGGCGCCTTTTCATCCTGCTGTCGCAGGTGGTGCAGGGTGGTAAGTTCTTCGGTGCGGGACTCGTCGGTGTAAACCACCACGTCGTCGCCGCGACGGTTAGCCGGCCAGAAACCAATCACGCCGCGCGCAGTGAGGCGCTTTTCATCAATAATCCGTTTTAAAATATCCTGACCGTCTTCAAACAGCGTTTTGGCCGCTTCGCCGCGTTTAGGGTCGTCGAAAATGGCCGGGTACTTGCCCGCCATATCCCAGGCGATGAAGAAAGGCGACCAATCAACGTAATCAACCAGTTTTTTGAGGTCGTAATCGTCGAATTGGCGCAGGCCCGTGAAGGACGGTTTCACCGGTGTAAAGTTCTCGAAGTCGATTTCGGGGGCTCGTTCCCGCGCCTCGTCAATGGATACGAGCTTGGTGCGCTCGGTCCGGTTCTTGCGCCGCTCGCGGATGCCGTCGTATTCCACCCGGGCGTTTTCGACCAACTCCGGCTTTGCCGTCTTGCTTAGCAGTTTCGAGGCCACGTTGACGCAGCGTGACGCGTCCGAGACATACAAGGCAATATCGTTCTTGTAGTGAGGCTCGATTTTTACCGCCGTGTGGGCCTTGGACGTGGTGGCGCCACCGATCATCAAGGGCAGATGGAAGTCCAGCCGCTGCATTTCCCGGGCAACATGCACCATCTCATCCAGTGATGGGGTGATCAGGCCGCTGAGGCCGATAATGTCGACCTTTTCACGGCGGGCGGTCTCCAGGATTTTTTCGCAGGGCACCATCACGCCCATGTCGATCACGTCATAGTTGTTGCATTGCAGCACCACGCCGACGATATTTTTGCCAATGTCATGCACATCGCCCTTGACCGTGGCCATCAGGATTTTGCCCTTGGCCTGCTGGTCTTCGGATTTCTCAGCCTCGATGTAGGGGATCAGATGCGCGACTGCCTGCTTCATCACGCGCGCGCTTTTGACCACCTGGGGCAGAAACATCTTGCCGTCGCCAAACAGGTCGCCGACCACGTTCATACCGGCCATCAAAGGCCCTTCGATCACGTGGATGGGGCGATCCGCCCGAATCCGGCAGGCTTCGGTGTCCTCGATGATATAGCTGGTTACGCCCTTGACCAGGGCGTGCTCAAGCCGTTTCTCCACCGGCCATTCGCGCCAGGCCAGGTCTTCCTCCTGGGTTTTGCCACCCTGGCCTTTGAAGCGCTCGGCAATTTCCAGTAAGCGCTCAGTGCCGTCCTCACGACGGTTCAGCACCACGTCTTCCACCAGCTCCTTGAGCTCCGGCTCGATCTCGTCGTAGATCACCAACTGGCCGGGGTTGACGATGCCCATGTTCATGCCGGCCTTGATGGCGTGGTACAGGAACACCGAGTGAATGGCCTCGCGCACCCGATCGTTGCCGCGGAATGAGAAGGACACGTTGCTGACGCCGCCGGAAATGGAGGCGTGGGGCAGGTTGTCGCGAATCCAGCGGGTGGCATTGATGAAGTCCACCGCGTAGTTGTTGTGCTCTTCGATGCCCGTGGCGATGGCAAAAATGTTGGGGTCGAAGATGATGTCACCCGGCTTGAAGCCAATGCCCACCAGCAGATCGTAGGAGCGCTTGCAGATGCTGGTCTTGCGCTCAAAGGTGTCGGCCTGACCGTCTTCATCGAACGCCATGACCACTACGGCGGCGCCGTAGCGCATACAATCCCGGGCTTTCTGCAGGAACTCGTCCTCACCTTCCTTGAGACTGATGGAGTTGACTACGGCTTTGCCCTGCACACAGCGCAGGCCTGCCTCGATCACGTTCCATTTGGACGAGTCCAGCATGATCGGGACCCGCGAGATATCGGGTTCCGACGCCACCAGTTTGAGGAAGGTGGTCATGACCTCCTCGGAATCCAGCATGCCCTCGTCCATATTGATGTCGATGATCTGGGCGCCGTTTTCGACCTGGTCCAGGGCAACGCTGAGGGCGGTCTCGTATTGTTCTTCCTTGATCAGTCGCAGGAAGCGTTTGGAGCCCGTTACGTTGGTGCGCTCGCCGACGTTGATGAACAGTGTGTTCTCGTCACCGGTGAAAGGCTCCAGCCCTGACAGGCGCAGATATTCCGGCCGTTCCGGGATTTTTCTTGGCGGGTACTTGGCCACGGCATCGGCAATGGCTTCGATGTGATCCGGCCGGGAGCCACAGCAGCCGCCAATGATGTTCAGAAAACCGTCCCGGGCGAAGCCTTCGATGATGTCGGCCATTTCTTCCGGGGTCTGGTCGTATTCGCCGAACTCGTTGGGCAGCCCGGCATTGGGATGGGCGCTGATGTAGGTGTCGGCCTTGTTGGATAGCTCTTCCACATAGGGTCTGAGCGCATCGGCGCCAAGGGCGCAGTTCAGTCCCACGGAAACAGGCCGCGCGTGGGCGATAGAATTCCAGAAGGCTTCCGTAGTCTGGCCGGACAGGGTGCGGCCCGAGGCATCGGTAATCGTGCCGGAGATCATTAATGGCAGTTCGATACCGCTGTCCAGAAAGTATTGCTGAGTGCCATAAATAGCGGCTTTGGCATTCAGCGTGTCGAAAATGGTTTCGATCAGGATCAGGTCGCAGCCGCCCTCCACCAGGCCTGACACCGCTTCGTAGTAATTGTCCACGAGGGTCTGGAAGTCGACATTGCGGTAACCGGGATTGTTGACGTCCGGCGATATGGACGCGGTGCGCGAGGTGGGACCGACGGCGCCGGCCACGAAGCGGGGCTTGTCCGGGTTCTTCGCGGTGTACTCGTCGGCAATGGCGCGCGCCAGTCTGGCCGCCTCCACGTTCAACTCACGGGCGATGGATTCCAGGCCGTAATCCGCCTGGGACAGCTGAGTGGAGTTGAAGGTATTGGTCTCGATGATGTCGGCGCCGGCCGCCATGTAATCGGCGTGGATGTTACGCAGGAGCGCCGGCTGGGTCAGGTTGAGTAGGTCGTTGTTGCCCTGAACCTCTCGATCGTAGTCCGCAAACCGCTCGCCCCTGAATGCCGATTCATCCAGTTGCAGGTTCTGGATCATGGTGCCCATGCCGCCATCAAGAATCACAATGCGTTCTTTCAGGGCTGTGTGCAGCTGAGCCAGGCGGGTTTTGCGGTTGTCTGTCATACGGGGCTTCCGGGGTTCATTTGGATCGTTTTGAGTTGCGATTCTATCAAAAAAAACCGTTATACGCTTGCGGCTCGTGATCGGTTGAATTAATGGACGCTGAAAAGGCTGACTATTTTACTGGGTCTTTTAAGTTACCGCGAAGTGCCTTAAAATGGAGCTATATTTTTGATTAGGTAGAAGACATGACTCAGGTAACGGTTACAGATTCGGCGCGGGATTATCTCGCGCAATTGATTGACAAGCAGGACGTGGAAGGGATGGGTGTGCGCATATTTGTGACACAGCCCGGAACCAAGCACGCGGAGACCTGCCTGGCTTACTGCCCGCCCAACGAAATCGTGCCGACCGACGAGCAGATTGATCTTGAAGCGTTCACGCTGTATCTGGACCACAATTCGGTGACGTTTCTGGAAGATGCTTATGTGGACTATTCCACAGATCAGATGGGCGGCCAGCTAACCATCAAGGCGCCGAACGCCAAGGTGCCGCAGATTGATGAGGACGCGCCACTTCCAGACCGCATACGCTACGTTCTGGCCTCCGAGATCAACCCGGGGCTGGCCTCTCACGGTGGCGAGGTTTCACTCGTTGATGTGGTTGAAGACTCTGTGGCGGTGCTTGAATTCGGTGGCGGCTGTCAGGGCTGCAGTGCGGTCAGCCTGACATTGAAGCAGGGCGTGGAATCCACCCTGAAGGAGCGTGTCCCGGAAATCCTCACCGTTCGTGATGTGACCGACCATACCAATAAGGAGAACGCTTACTACCAGTAACCGTTTCTCCGGATCTGCAAAAGGTCCTTTGACCGGGCCTGAAAGCGAGGAAACCGGCGTTCGTCCATACAAGTGACGGGCGCCGGTTTTTTGCTTTCTAAAATGCGATACTGAGCGACTGACCCGGCTCATTAACCAGACGGGCCGCCAATCAATAAGCAACGGAGCGCAGAAGTACATGGACTTTCCGGTGGTTGATTTTGCGCTGGCGTCGGTGCCTGTGATGGCCGCGGTGATTGGCTGGCTGACCAACTGGCTGGCTATTCAGATGTTGTTTTATCCGGTGCATTTTGTCGGGCTCGGCCCCCGGCTTGGCTGGCAGGGCGTGGTGCCTCGCAAAGCCGAAAAAATGGCCCATATCTGTATCGACCGAACCCTCGCCCAATTCGGCAGCCTCAATACTATTTACCGCAAGCTCGAACCGGAGCGCATCATTGAACAAGTGATTACCCGGGTCACGCCGCGGCTGGACGAGTATGTGGATGAAGTCATGTACGAGATTCAGCCAGTTCTCTGGGATAACCTGCCCGGTTTCGTTCGACAACGTGTTTATCGCTGGGCCAGGGCGCAGCTGCCAGCGCGCATTGAAGCGCTGGTTGAGGACATCGGCGACGACCTTGCCGAGTTAGTCGACCTCAAAGCCCTGCTGAGCCGGGAACTGGAGCAGCATCCGGACCTTATGAACCGGGTTTTCAAAGAAGCGGGGTCGGTGGAGTTGAGATCGGTCATCCGCTCGGGGGCCATTATCGGTGGCTTACTCGGCCTGTTGATCCTGCCCCTTTGGCTAACGCATCCCGAGCCCTGGGTTCTGCCCTTGGCCGGCTTCGGCGTGGGGTTTTTGACCAACTATTTTGCCATTAACCGTATTTTTCGCCCTCTGGAGCCTCGTCGTTTTTTGTTCGGGCGGGTGCAGGGGCTGTTCCTGCTGCGACAGAATGAGATCAGCGAGGTCTGGAGCCGCCTGGTCGCTGAGGAGCTGATCACCGTGGAAAAAGTGGCTGATGCCATGCTGAACGGCCGCCATGGCGATCGGACCCGGGTGATTATCCAGAAACACATGCGACCCCTGTTGGACAATTCCCTGGTGTTGAAGCTCACGGCCCAGGTCAGCATTGGCATGACCGGCTATGCCGAACTGAAAAAGATCATGAACGAAAAAGCGGTGGCCGCGACCCGTAACGTATTTGCCGACCCCCGCTTTAACCATGACCGCGCCCCCGTGGTAGCCCAGGCTTTGTCGGAACAGATGAAAGAGTTGACCCCCGCCCAATTCCAGGATGTGTTGCGACCCGCGTTCAGGGAGGAAGAATTCAAACTGATGCTTGTGGGCGGTTTGCTCGGCGCATGTGCCGGTGTAGTGCAGCTGGGGGTTGTCACCTGGTGGCCGTGACTGCCTGCAAGCGGTTACAGGCAGTTGGTGGGCCGGGGCAGTCCCGCAACGCGGCAGGCTGTTTTGGCGGGCTTGCCGGTAAACAACTGCATCAGGTAGACGCTGTTGCCTTTACCCTCGCCCAACCGTTCCTTGACGGCTTTTACGAAGAGCCGGTTCGAGGGTGGTGAAATCTCATGCAGTTTATAGAACTCCCGCAATAGCCAGATGATTTCCCAGTGTTTGTCTTCCAGGCTCAAATCGCTCTCAGCGGCAATAATAACCGCAACGTCAGGGCTCCAGTCTGCCGGGTTCTCAAGAAATCCTTCATTGTTCCGCTTGGGTTCTGCCACAGGGTTCACCAACTGATTATCCGGCTAGTCGCTTCGGTCAGGCTCACGAAACCCGCGAAATCGATACGGCCAATGTTGGCCATAATATCAGCAGGTGCCAGGCCGCGGGCCTCAAGGTCGGCGCTCAGGGCGAAAACCGTTCCCGGCAGGCCCTGAGCCATGACCGCCGCCAGAACCGCATTTTCCGTTAACAAAAGCGTGTCTTCGTCAGCGACAGCGGCCAGGCAGGTCTGAAAGCGGGCATGGTCGGGCGCTTTATTTACAATGTGTAAGCTGGGCATGGTCGGGCTCGAGTGTTTAGAGACACAAAATGTGATCGTACTGACCGTACAGGCCAGGCGACACAGTGACTGGCTGCGCCGGGCTGCTCAAGGTATCAACGGATAATTGGTAAGCCGCCAGTGCCTTGTGATCAACCAGTAAGGCCTCAACGCCAAAGATGGCAGCCGCGCCCAACTGCCTGGCCAGATTCTTTTGACTCAATTCAGTGGCATCCTGACCCATCCTCAGCCAGTTAACGCCCGGGCCGGTGAACAGGAAGCTGACGGGTTGGTCGAACGCCGCCAGAGAAAAGCCCATATCAACAGCTTCACGGCCGCGCCAGTCACCGTAGGGCGCTCGATCAATTACTACCAGAGCAGTCATCAGCATCAATCCGTTGGGTGAAAGTAAAGCGTGCGGTCCGAACTTACAGTGCCCTCAACCCATTCGCCCAAACCGGCGATTTCAAAGGGTGGCTCAAGGTTATGGGCCGGACGCTGATAGCGCTTTTGTTCTTTTTCGTCCAAAACGCCACGCCGGAGTGCTGACGCAATGCAGACAATTGCCGGCACCCGGTGCGTCTCCAGAAACTCTGACCAGATCTGTGTCCACTGCGGCTCGTCGCTGGGAGCGCAAGCCAGGGTGGAAGCCAGATGAACGGCGTCGCCGTAAAGAAACACCCGGTCAATGCGATGGCCTGCGGCAATCACGGCGCGGGCGAATTCAAGTGCCGTCTGGGGTGCCTGACTGACATAGGGCGCGCCGGTTATTATCAGGGTAAAGGACAGAGCAGTGGTCTTGGGCATGAGTATCCCGGCTTTGGCTTCATGAATTGCGCAAAGACTCAAGCGCAATCCGGATATAAAAAAACCCCGACACAAAGCCGGGGTCTGATTCATTGCCTTGCGATGACTGACCGATCAGTCGCTGGTTGCGCCCAGAATGTGAAGCAGGCTGACAAACAGGTTGTAGATGCTCAGGTACAGGCCTGTCGTGGCCATGATGTAGTTGGTTTCGCCACCGTTGACGATCCGGCTGGTGTCATAGAGGATGAAGCCGGACATCAACAGAACAATAGCGCCGCTCAAGGCCAGGCTAAAGGCACTCATGTCAACGCCGAACATGCTTGCCACCAGGGCACCAATCATACCGATGATAACCACAGCCATGCCGGCTACCAGCATCCCCCGCATGAAGCTGAAATCCTTACGGGTAGTCAGCACGTAGCCGGAAAGGGTAAGGAAAACCAGAGCGGTTCCGCCCATGGCCTGCATTACGATCTGACCGCCGTTGGCGAAATCGAGGTAATAAGAAAGGGTTGGTCCCAGGGACAGACCCAGCAGGCCGGTGAAGGCAAAGACAACACCGATACCGGCAGAACTGTTCGCTGTGCGGGGCAGAACGAACCAGATCAGGGCCAGTGAGGCCAGCATGCAGATCAGACCTGCACCGCGCCCGAGGCCAACGGCCATGGATACGCCCGCCATGGCGGCGCTGAATAGAAGTGTCATGGCCAAAAGGGTGTAAGTGTTGCGCAGCACCTTCGTGGCTTCGGCACTGATCCCCGTCGCTTTGCCAGTTTGCGAGGCGGCGTAAGCGCCTTCATTCTGGCGGACACTGAAACGATTGTTATCCATTGTGTTCTCCGGTTACGTAAAACTCTGTTTGGCAAAATTCATGATATAGCAAAACTCACTATATCATAGCGTCAGGGTTTGTACTTTCAATGATTTGAGAGTACGCATTACACGAAATATTGCATTAAACCGAGTTAATGCAGGGCGCCGGGACTACTCGAAACAGCCTGGGCGTTGACAGGCAGGTCGATTCCGGTATCATGCGAACCGCTGTCACGGCACAGACTGGCAGTGCCGAAAGGCGCTTGCTAGAGTAGATAGCGAGTGGCAGTAAAAAAGAAGACGCAAAACGGTGGGCTGGCAGAGTGGCTTAATGCAGCGGTCTTGAAAACCGCCGAAGGTTAATAGCCTTCCCGGGGTTCGAATCCCTGGCCCACCGCCACTATATGATGTAAAACAGTAGCTTATGTCGAAGCGGTCTGGGCTTGCGGGCTCGCACAAAGCCACGCAGACATGTCTAGACAGGAACTGACGAAATTCCGACCGGTTGCTGCCCTATCGAATGTTTTCTCCCCCTCTCGAATTTTCAGACCATGCAGAATTTCTCGGGGTTTGTTGCCGCTTTAAAGTCTGGCACTGGTTTCCCGGCTCAGAATTTCCGCGATCTGGCTCTAGGAATACCCTGATTTTTTGATGCCGACTCTGGCTGCGCTCAGCTTACGGACATTCTGGTTTGCAGCACTTGAGCTGTCCGCGGGGGTTACCAGGGCCGGTAACTTTGTTATCTTAGCGGGCGCTTGACGCGTCATCCACAGAGCCGGGAGGTCGAACATGGGTAACTTGCTGGTGATATTGGCCGTTCTTTTTCTGGTGCTGGTCGTTGTCATTCCTCTTATTGAAAAATACGCTCCGCGAGAAGAAGGGCGAAGCTTCGGTGGCATCACCAAGTTTCTGTTTCCGCTTCTGGCCCTGGCGCTTATTTTGCAACTGTTCCGACACTATTTTTTCTGAATAGCTATCTGAGTGTTTTCGACAGGGATTAGCCGTATCACTAACCGGGTGAGTTGAATGCAACAAATTTTGTTAGTGACCTCACCTTTCTTCCTGCTCGTGCTGGGAGGTTTCCTGGCAGGTCGTTTTCGTGTACTTCCCCACGATTCAATTCCCGGACTCAACACTTTCGTCCTGTACTTTGCGCTTCCGGCCATGCTTTACCGCTTTGGCGCCGAGACGCCGACCGAGAGGTTGCTGGATGCCGGAATTTTTGCCACTTACCTTCTCTGCGCCCTGGTCATGGTTGCGATTGTCCTTTTCATCAGTCGCAGGGGAGGCTTGAACTGGAACGATTCGTCCTTTGGCGCTCTGGTTGCGGCCTTCCCGAATTCAGGCTTCATGGGCATGCCGTTGCTTATCGCCCTGGTGGGAGCGGAAGTGGCGGGCCCCCTGATCATTACCATCGCCGTGGATATGATCATCACCTCGTCTCTGTGCATTGCGTTGTCACAACTTGCGGTGACCGGCGATAGCCACATCGGCCAAGTAGTGGTCGCCGCTCTGAAAAGGGTGCTCGTTAATCCGCTCCCCTGGGCCATTCTGCTCGGGGGTCTTGCCTCGGCAACGGGTTTTGAGCTTTTCGGGCCCCTGATGCAAACCGTGGATATGATGGCCGATGCCGGGCCCCCCGCGGCCCTGTTCACCATTGGTGCGGTTCTCGCACGCTCCCAGGCGATGGCATCGCAACCTCCGGCGTCAGGAGGCGCAGGGGCGGGCTGGGCCAATGTACCCCAGATTGTGTTTTTGAAACTGGTCCTTCATCCGCTGCTGGTGCTGGCGGCAGGCAAGAGCTTGATCTGGCTGGGTGTTTCCATCGACCCCTATGCGCTTACCATGCTGGTGCTGGTGGCGGCCTTACCAAGCGCCAGTAACGTCCCCATGCTGACCGAGCGTTACCGCGCGGACACAGGGCGCGTCGCGCGAATCGTACTGATCACCACCGCCTTGTCGTTCCTGACCTTTTCCACAGTTGTTGCGCTGGTGTTGTAGGAGGCCTGACCCGCCTAACGGAGTTTTTTGGTGAGCTTGAATACCAGTTCCGGCGACACGCGTTTGGCCCAGAGCGCGGACATTTCCTTGCCCTTGCCCACCGGGATCTCCCGCGCGCCCCGTGCCAACCCGGACAGGATCACCCGGGCGGCCTCATCAGCGTCCATACCGCCTTCGATATGCTCGTCGCTTTCGCCAAAAGCCTGACCGTCCGCGGCCAGGGCATTGTGGGAGATGGCCGTTTTGATGAACCCCGGTGTCAGGGTTGAAACCTTGATGCCGTCGTCTTCCACTTCTGCCCGCAGGGCATCAAAGAAGCCCATGACCGCGTGTTTGGCCGCGCAATAACCGGTGCGGTTGGGAACGCCGACCTTGCCCGCGACGCTGGAGGTGATGACGATATGGCCGGAGCGGCGCGTCAGCATGTGGGGCAAGACTTCTTTGGTGAGGGCAATCTGGCCAAGTACGTCCACGTCCAGTAACTTGCGATAGACCGACAGGTCGGTATCAATGCACCGGGACCGCTGGGACAGGCCAGCATTATTCATCAGCAGGTCAATGCGTTCGAAATGATCCAGTACCGTATTCGTCCGCTCAGTCAGTGAATCTGTTTCGGTGACATCCAGCGGCAACACCAGGACATTCGCCTTCATGGCGCCGGCTTGATGGCAGCGCTCGGCAACCCTCTGTAATTCGGCCTCGCGACGGGCTGACAACACCAGCTTGGCACCGTGTCCCGCCAGTGCGACCGCCAGGGCCTCGCCGATGCCGGATGAGGCGCCGGTAATCCACACCACCTTGTCCCGGAAGTACTCGAGGTCTGCAGATGGGTTCTTTTTAAAGAGTGAAAGCGGATTTTGCATAAAGAATCTTCCTGAATTCATGACGGTGGTCGAGCTTAATTCGGTACTGGCGGGCTGTTCCAGAGCAGTGTCTTGCCATCGCTTTGCCACTGAGTGGCCTGGAAAAATCGATTCCACACCATGCGCTCGGACTGGATGTCTGCCAAGTCCGCAAAGCGGAAGCGAATCTGGCTTCCCGGCGGCTTTTGTGCCAGTCGGCTGCAGTCGGCTGCAGCCAGGGTGCCAATTTTCGGATAGCCGCCGATGGTCTGGCGGTCCTGTAACAACACGATGGGCTGGCCGTCGCCCGGAACCTGAACCGAGCCCAGCGCAATTCCTTCCGACACAATACCCCCTGGGCCGGAGTCAAGAGAAGGGCCCTCAAGACGATAGCCCATCCGATCTGAACGATTACCGACGTTATAGACCGCATGGGTCAATTGCCATCGGTCTTCCTGGCTGAACAGCGCATGCTGATAGCAGGGCAGTAGTCGTAAGCAAAGCGGGTCACGATAATCGCGCCGGTGCTGCTGCGGCACCCGCCGACCGGCGGGAACGTCAGTGTCTGGTTGGGGTTTGATGGCCAGCAGCGTGTTCTTTGTCAGCGTTTTCACGCCTTCCAGTCTTTCCCGTATCACCATGGAGCGACTGCCGAAACGTTCAGGGGTTTGCCAGCCATACCGGACCGCAAGGTAATTGAGCATGCCGGCGAAGGGACGACCGACTGCGATTCTGTCGCCCGGGGAGAGGCGATGGCTGGCCCAGTTTTCCACGGACACACCGTTGATCCGAATGTCGGCATCGGCGCCGGTAATGGCAACGACCGCTGTTCTGTGGCAGAAGGCCTCGAAGCCGCCCATAAGGATCTCCAGGCAGGCGTCACCGGCCTTGTTATCCAGTAATTTGTTGGCCCAGCGAAAGGCGTGATCATCGGCCGCGCCACCCTGAGCCAGGCCATGGTGTTGAAAACCCAGGCGGCCCAGGTCCTGAACAGTGGTTCTTAAACCCGGTTGAATGATTTCCAGGCCGTTCAAATCTCCCCTCCGAGTTCCAGAAAACACGCACGATCCACTTCATAAAAACGAACCCGATCACCGACTTTCAGGCGTGACAGT
>JAGXLV010000037.1 GCA_018334495.1 Oleiphilaceae bacterium | reverse complement strand
CCAACAACCGTGATGACACGGCGAGACTGCGATTCTGCCTGAATTACCTTCATCAGGTTCACGGTTCTCTTCAGATGGTGGAGCTCCATGGCGCCGCCATGCTGACCGAGGAAATGGAAGCCCTCGCTCAGGCAGTGCTGGACAACGGCATAGCCGATGTTGATGAAAGCATCGAGATCCTCATGCGGGCGATGCTGCATCTGCCCCAGTATCTTGAACACCTTGCCAGTGCCAGTGATGACCTGCCTCTGGTTTTGTTACCCTTGCTCAACGACCTGCGGGCCGCCCGGGGCCAGGCGCTATTCTCCGACACCTCGTTGTTCAAGCCCGACCTCAGCGCTGCTGCCATCGCGTCACCCGGTCGCGCACCCAGGCGTTTGGACGCCACAGTCATCGGTCACGTCCACAAGCTGCGCGAAATGTACCGTTTTGCGCTAGCCGGAATCCTTCGCGAAAAGGACCTCGAAGCGAATCTGGAGTATCTGAAAAAGGTTATTCTGCGCCTGATAAAGCTCTGCCAGCAGACACCTCGCGGCGAGCTCTGGCTGGCTGCTGGCGGCTTTGTCGACTCCATCGAGAGTAGCCGTAACCCCGTCAACGCAGCGGTGAAAGCCATTCTTGAGGAGCTGGATGGAGAAATCAGCCGAATCATTGACCAACCTGCGGATATTCTCCAACAGCCGGTTCCGGAAGCCCTGTTCAAACATCTGCTTTATTACGTGGCGCGCGCGCAGGAACAGGACTCGGATTATATCCAGCAACTGACCAAGCGCTACCGGCTGGATAAGTCCCTGCCCTCCGACCAGGTTATGGATCAAACCAGGGAGCGCGTGTCCGGTCCCGGGCGGGACGCCATGCGATCAGTGGTGGGTGCGCTCAATGAAGAACTGGCGAAGCTCAAAGACCAGCTCGACCTGTTCGTCCGTGCCGGGAATCGGCAAAACAGCGACCTTGAAGAGCTCTTGCCGGGGCTCGGGCAAGTTGCCAATACGCTAGCTGTTCTGGGACTGGCCATTCCGAAACGAGTCGTGACCGAACAGCTTGAAGTGGTGGAAAAACTGTGTCGGCAATCGGAGCCCGCAGATGACGGGGCCTTGATGGATATCGCCGAGGCCCTGCTCTATGTCGAAGCCACCCTGGCGGGGCTGGATAACGAGCAGTCTGGCCACCGTGCCGACACTCCACAGGAAAAAGAACCCGGCTCCCAGGAACTGGGCGACGCTAACAACGCCTTGCTTCGTGAAGCCCGGAACTCGCTGGAACAGGTAAAAACAGCGGTTGTCAACTTCATTGCCTCGCACTGGAACATACGTGAAATCGAACATGTTCCGGCCCTGCTGCACGGTGTCCGCGGAGGTCTGGGGCTGATTCCCCTCAACCGGGTCTCTGCCCTGCTGGAATCCGTCGAGCGCTACCTGAGTGATGTATTACTGAACGGCAAGCGGGTCCCGGACTGGAAACAACTGGATACGTTCGCCGACGCCATTACCGGCATCGAATACTATCTGGAGCGCCTGGCCGAAGGCATCGAAGACAACGATTCGATACTCAATCAGGCAGAACAGAATATTCGAATGCTCGGCTTCCCGGTTGGCGAGGAGCCTGTCTGGAACGACAGTGAGGTTGAGTCCGACGCTGAACCTGAAGGCGAAAAAGTACCCGAGACACCGTCTGTCGGCGACACCACGGATAACGATCTGGTTGACGATGAAATTCTGGAAATTTTCATCGAAGAAGCGGAAGAAGTTCTGGACACGATCCGTGACTGCTATCCCCGCCTTCGTGATAATCACGACGACCGCGAGGCGCTGTCCGAAGTCCGCCGTGCTTTCCACACGCTCAAAGGCAGTGGCCGCCTGGTGGGCGCTTCCTCCATTGGCGACCTGGCATGGTCAGTGGAGAACATGCTGAACCATGTCATCGACCAGAGCATTGTCCTGGACAAAGAGATGTTCTCGCTCATCGACAATGTTATCGAGCGCATCCCCTCTTTGATCGAAGAGTTTCGTAACGGTGACTGCATTGGCGACGTCGGCGTCCTGATTGAACGCGCGGAAGCCCTGTCCACTACGCGGAAAACCGGCCCTGACGGGTCAGAGCCCGAATCCGAACAGCGCCTATCTGAACAGGATGAGACTGAGATCTCAACAGATCCTGCAGCCGAAGCGTCCACGCCCGAGGTGGCGGAGGCGTCCGATTGGAACGACGACCTGATCGACGATGAAATTCTGGAGATCTTCAACGAAGAAGCCGGTGAAGTTCTGGAGACGATCGGTGAACACTTGCCCGTGCTCACCCGGCGCTACGAGGATCGCCATGCGCTGGCGGAGGTCCGTCGCGCATTCCATACCCTGAAAGGTAGTGGCCGCATGGTGGGCGCATCCATGATCGGGGACATTTCCTGGTCTGCGGAAAATGTCCTCAACCGCATCATTGACGGTACTGTCTTCATGAACGACGACGTTGCCGGTTTGCTGGAAGAAATAAGCGCGCTCCTGCCAGGACTGGTTGCTGATTTTGCCGCGCAAAAGCCGGCTTCTCCGCACCTGTCTGCCCTCATAGAGCGAGCGACGGCACTGGCTAACGGCGAGATACCCAACGCCCAGGCCATGCCCGAGGACAGCGACCGCACGCCGAACACGGACGCTTCAGGCAGCACCGAAGCGGACGACGATGAGTTTGTCGACCCGGTCCTCATTGAGATTTTCGAAACCGAAGCCCAAAGCCATCTGGAAACCTTGCAGACATTCCTCGCGGATGCCGGTGAAAAAGCATCGGTTGCCTTCACGGATAATCTTTCCCGCGCCCTTCACACGCTCAAGGGCAGCGCCCACACCGCCGGCATCGCGCCCATCGCCGACATTGTCACGCCACTGGAAAAGTTCATAAAAGATGCGCGGGCTGAAAATATTCGTGCCGACCGGGACGTCGTTGGCCTGATTGGGGAAACCTGCGATTTCATTACCCAGGGCCTGACCGAGTTAGGGACCAACCCTCGGAACGAACTGCCCGGCACTGCTGAATTCCTGCTCCGACTCGAAGAGGTCGCCAGCCACACCCTGACGGACCGTCGCTCTGAAGGCGCCGAAGCCGAAGCACGCGACCGGGTCGACCCACAGCTGATTGACCTGTTCCTGAATGAGGGCCTCGATATCCTGCTGGATGCCGATGCCATATTGGACTCATGGGCAGCGGAGCCGGGGCAGACCTTTCAGCTCGACACCCTGGTGCATGAGCTCAAGCAACTCGGCCAGGGCGCCAGGACGTCCGGCCTCAACGACATAGCAGACCTGGCGGACGCTCTCCACGAGACCTACACCGGGATCAAGGATACCGGGACCACGCCGGACGAGGGCTTTTTCCCGATGGCAAAAGAAGCCCAGGAAAACCTCATCAACATGATGGACCAGGTTGCCGCCGGCCTCGCCACCCGTCCCGACCCTTCCATGCTGACCGAACTGGCAGCGCTGCGCGACCGTAACCGTCATTACCCGGACGAAATGGAAAGCGGATTTGCCGATGATTTTAAAGGCATTGATGAAAACCCCGAGACCAGCCAGCCTGAGCTCTCTGAAACCGAAGCACCTGGCCCTGAGCAGGCAGTGGGCAATGAGCAAGCCCTCGACGACGAATTGGCGGAGGTTTTCCTCGCAGAAGCCGAAGACCTGATTGGCAGCACTGCAGAGGCCCTGCAGGACTGGCACAACCAGCCCGAAAACGATACCCCGCTGCGCCAGCTGCATCGGGATCTCCATACGCTCACCGGGGGTGCCAGACTGGCGAATATTCCCGCCATCGGCGACCTCGCCCATGAACTTGAGAACCTGTTTGAAGGCCTGATTGGCCAACGCCAGGGGGTGACCGACGCCTTACCGGACCTTCTTCTACGGTCCCATGATCGGCTCGCCGGCATGGTGGGCGCACTTAAAGAAAGCGAAACGCCGTCACCGGCGGCTGATCTCATTGCTGAAATACACTATTACATGGACACGGCCACTGGCAGCCGTCCGGTAACCGACGTGGGACAGGCGCCGGCAACTCCGGACTCAGAATCGTCTCCGACTCACATTGACGACACCCGTGCGCAAGACGACTCCGAGACCAGCGATCTGGATGCCGAACTGGCTCAGATTTTCCTTGAGGAAGCCAGCGAAATCCTCCAGACCACTTCCGAGCAGGTGCATCAATGGCAGGCAAATCCGGAACAACCGGAGCTGGTACGGGATCTCCAGCGCGAACTGCACACGCTGAAGGGTGGTGCCCGAATGGCGCGCATCGCACCCATCGCCGACATTGCCCACGAAATGGAAACGCTGTTTGAGCGCGTTGCGGACGGCCAGATTGAGCCCACGCAGTATCGCAGAGACCTGGTGCTGCGCGGCCATGACCAGCTTGCGGCAATGGTGGATGCCATCGCCGAACAGTTCAGCTGCCCCGATGCACCGGACCTGATTGCCGAACTGAAAACCGCCACCAGTGACACGCCATCGGAGCAACCCGGGAACGCCGCCGGAACGTCCATCAGCGGAATCCCGGAAGGTTTCGACGACAACCTCATTGGCATATTCCTTGACGAGGCGCTGGAAATACAGGCGGCCCTGGGCGAGTGCCTGGCGCAATGGCGTGAAGAACCGGACGAATTGACCGGTATCACCAGGCTGCAGCATGAGCTTCACAGCCTTAACGGCGGTGCCCGTCTCGCCGATATCGATGCCATTGCCGATCTTGCGGAAGCCTGGCATGACAACCTCAAGCCCCTGATCGAGGGTGGCGGCAACCAGCAGCATTCACAGACTCTGGGAGAGCAGGCTCTCACCACGCTCAGGGATATGCTGACGGCCGTAGAGGAAGGCCGGGCACCGGACAGGCCTGACGAACTGATCACCGCGCTGGCCGCGCCGGTCGAGGACGAGGCGGGTGCCAGCAAAGACACAGCGCCGGCACAGGCAGTCCCTGAAGGGGTTGACCCTGAAATACTGGAAATCTTTCTCGAGGAAGCCGGTGAGATTCTCGACCAGCTGGAGCAATTGTTCGCCAACTGGCGCCAGGAACCCACGGACACGCAATTCAACCAGGAAGCTCAAAGAGGGTTGCATACCCTGAAGGGCGGCGCCCGCCTGTCTCAGTTATCGGAGCTGGGGCACCGGGCTCATGAGCTTGAGACCCGTCTTGTAGGCCTTGAAACCCGGGCGCCGGACGAAGCGACCTGGCAGGCCATCACGAGCGACTACGACGTCATTACGCAGCAGGTGGAAGACCTGAGGCGCCAGCTGCAAGGCAGCCCGCCCAGGCCTGAGGCGGCCGTTCCACCCCAGGCGCCAGCCAAAGCCGCGGATACGGAAAAGGCACCGAAAGCAGCAGCGACAAAGAAGGCCCCGAACCGCCAACGGGAGGGGGGACGCAACAACCAGGAAACCATCCGGGTATCCGCGCCTTTGCTTGATGACCTGGTTAACCTGGCCGGAGAAACCAGTATCACTCGTGGCCGCCTGGAAAACCAGACCAGCGATTTCGGCCACACTCTGGTTGAAATGGCCGCCACCATTGAACGGCTTCGCGAACAGCTGCGCCGCATGGATATTGAGACCGAGGCCCAGATCCTTTTCCGGGCCGAGCGTGAACACGGGCCTGATTACGGCGAAGACTTCGACCCGCTGGAAATGGACCGCTATTCTTCAATTCAGCAGTTGTCCCGGGCACTCAGTGAATCCTCATCGGACCTTGCCGATCTGCGGGAAACCATGAGCGACCGGGTTCGTGATACCGAAACCCTTCTGGTACAGCAGTCGCGAATCAACACCGAGTTGCAGGAAGGTCTGATGAAGACCCGAATGATCCCCTTCGCCTCCATGGTGCCGCGCCTGAGGCGCATCGTTCGCCAGATCAGTGGAGAGCTCGGCAAGAACGTCGAGTTTGATGTCCGCAATGCGGAAGGCGAAATGGATCGCAATATCCTGGAACGGATGATCGCGCCCCTTGAGCATATGCTCCGGAATGCCGTGGACCATGGCATTGAAGCCCCGGAACAGCGTAAGAACACCGATAAGCCGAAAGCCGGTCACGTCACCCTGAACCTGAGCCGGGAAGGCGGCGAGGTCGTGTTGCGGATGATCGATGACGGTGCCGGCATCGCCACCGATGTGGTCCGCGACAAAGCTATCGCCCAGGGACTTCTGCAGCCCCAGGAAGACCTCAGCGACCGGGAGATTCTCCAGTTCATTCTGCAGCCGGGATTCTCCACCGCCCAGGCGGTGACCCAGATCTCGGGCCGAGGTGTGGGTATGGACGTTGTTGCCAGTGAAATCAAACAGTTGGGTGGCAGCCTGGACATCGACTCGGTTCTGGGTCAGGGCACCACTTTCACCGTCCGTCTGCCGTTCACCGTATCGGTGAATCGGGCCCTGATGGTCTCCACCGGCGAGGATTTCTACGCCATCCCGCTCAATACCATTGAGGGTATCGTCCGGGTTAGCACCTACGAACTGGAAGAGTATTACAAACCCGATGCGCCCCTGTACGATTACGCCGGCCAGAAATACCGGCTTCAGTATCTGGGCGGTCTGCTACACAGTGACCATCAGCCCAAATTACAGGGCCAGGCCCTGCCCCTGCCGGTCATTCTGGTAAGGGGCGCGGAACAGCCCATCGCACTGCAAGTGGACAGTCTCATGGGCAGCCGCGAAATCGTTGTAAAATCCCTTGGTCCCCAGTTCACCTCGGTTCGCGGTGTCTCTGGCGCCACGATTCTCGGTGACGGTAACGTGGTGGTGATCCTGGACCTGCCGGCCATGATACGTTCCGATATTTTGTCCGAGCGCCAGCGCGCGGCAGAGATGCAAAGCACCCAGGCACTTCAGCAACGGGAAGATCGCTCCACCGTGGTCATGGTAGTGGACGATTCCGTTACCGTGCGCAAGGTCACCTCGCGGCTGCTGGAGCGTAATGGCATGGATGTGATCACTGCGAAAGACGGTCTTGATGCGGTGGCCCAACTTCAGGACTACCAGCCGGATATCATTCTCCTGGACATCGAAATGCCCAGAATGGACGGTTTCGAAGTCGCCAGCTTTGTGCGCCACGACGACAACCTGAAAGGCACCCCGATCTGCATGATCACGTCACGGACGGGTCAAAAGCACAGAGAACGCGCTTTGTCTCTGGGCGTCAACGAATACCTTGGCAAACCCTTCCAGGAAACCGAGCTTCTGGAGACCATTAAGCGTCTGACCGGTCACAACGGTAATCACTGATGGCAAATGCGCCAGAGCGGCCAAGGGTCGGAATTGTCTCGGACAACGTCCTGCAACGCCACCGGCTGCAGGAGGCGTCTGCCAAATTCAGGCTGCAGCAGGGTTTCTCCGGTCCACCGGAGCGCCTGCTCGATTGTGCCAAAATTCCCGAGCTGGAGCTTTGGCTGGTGACACTGGAAGGCGATGCCGACCATACAGCCCTGTTTGATCACTTGCTGGAAAACACCGAAATTCCAGCCCTGTTTGGCATCGACACGGCGCCAAAACCCGGCAGTATCGATTATTTTCGCTGGGAGCGCCGCTTACGTTCCAAGCTTGAGCAACAACTGGGCCCGCTGGAACAACTCGACTCGGAGGCCAGTCTGGCGGAATTGGCGGAAGCGCCCACACGTACGCCGGTGTCGATGACACTGCCGGACTGGATACCACCCGCCGAGCCGGGCATTCCCGCGCAGCAGGTCTGGGTCCTGGGTGCATCCCTGGGCGGGCCAGCGGCGGTCAAAGCATTTCTGGACCACTTGCCGGCCAGTCTGCCGATCGGCCTGGTCTATGCCCAGCATATTGATCAGCATTTCACCGATGTGCTCACCCGGGTGCTGGGCCGTCATGCTCACTACCGGCTGGTGCGGGCACAGGCAGGAATGCAGATAAACCACGGCGATGTGGTGGTCCTGCCCGGTGAGAACGAATGGGCTCTGGCTAGCGACGGCACTCTGATGGAAAAGGACACGCCCTGGCCGGGGCCGTATCAACCGTCCATCGATCAGGTGCTCCTGAATTTCGGTGCCCATTACGGCAACCGCTGCCACGCCATCGTTTTCTCCGGCATGGGCAATGACGGCGCCATTGCAGCGCCGCAGTTGGCCCGGGATGGCAGCAGGATCTGGGCGCAAACTGGCGCGGATTGCAGCGACAGTTCAATGCCCGATTCAGTGACGGAAACCGGCTGCACCAGCTTTCGTGGCAGCCCCGAAGCACTGGCTCGGGAACTTGTAAAAACGATTGCGGAATCCTGCCTGCTCGCACGCAAGCGCCAGCGGATTCGCCCTGAGGACGTCAACCATGAGCGATAACAGCAAACTCCTGCCTTGTGTCATGATTCCGATGACTGATCGCCAGCTCCTGCTGCCCAACGTGTCAATTGCTGAAATCGTGGACTACATGGCGGCAGAAAAGCCCGCCGGTGCGCCAGACTGGCTGGTGGGCAACCTGAACTGGCGCGGCCAGGACCTGCCGGTCCTCTCCTACGACGCCGCCAACGGCGGCACTGCGGCGCTTCCCGACGGCAACCGGGGTCGGATTGCGGTACTCAACACCATCGGCGAATACCACGATCAACTGCCCTTTTTTGCCATTGTGACCCAGGGCATACCGAGCCAGGCCAAACTGGCCGGGGATCAGATTCAGTCAACACAGAGCGACACAGGCCCGGCGGACCTGATGGCGGTGGATGTGGAGGGCCACATTGCCTTTATTCCGAACCTGGAATATCTGGAGTCTCTGGCCTTGGGGAAAACCGACCCCTGAACCTTGCCTGTGTAACCGCCGCCGGGACAATGTTATATTGTTGCATTGTTTCTATTTTCGGTGCCATCCATGTCCGCCAGTCCCTTGCCCTATCGTCCCCACAATCACTCCGCCTGTGTCGACGAAGCACTGGCGGAGGCGCGCCGCATTTGTCAACAAAGCAACGTGCGGCTTACGCCCACCCGCGAGCGTGTCCTCGAACTCATCTGGCAGTCCCACAAACCTCTGGGCGCCTACGACCTGTTATCACTGCTGGCTGAGGATGGCTATAACGCGGCGCCACCAACGGTCTACCGGGCGCTGGATTTCCTGCAACAGAACGGTCTCGCGCACCGCATCGCCTCCCTGAACGCTTTTATCGGATGCACCCACACCGGTGAAAACCACACCTGCCTGTTTCTGATCTGCCGATCCTGCCGCAACGTGCTGGAACTGACGGCGCCGGACGTCGCCAACGCCCTGGTATCGGCCAGCGAAGGCGAGGGCTTCACCCCGGAGGAAACCACCGTGGAAATCGCAGGCCTCTGCCCCGCCTGCAAACAGGCAGCGGATCATGACTGAGGCACTGGTCAAACTGAGCGGCGCAGGCGTGTCATTCCGCGACACCCAGGTGGTCAGCAACGTGGACCTCACCGTCAGCCGCGGTGACATTCTGACCATCATAGGCCCCAATGGCGCGGGCAAAACCACGCTGATCAAGGCCATCATAGGTGTGCAAGGGCTTACTGCGGGCAAACTCTGGCGCAAGCCCGGCATCACCATCGGCTATGTTCCGCAAAGCCTGCATCTGCAATCGGCCCTGCCGCTGAGCGTCAGGCGATTCATGCTCATGACTGGCGAAAACTGGCGGGATTGCGAAAAAGCGCTGACAGACACCGGCGTGGCTCACCTGGCAAAAGCCTCGATTCACCGATTGTCCGGCGGTGAGATGCAACGCCTGTTGATCGCCCGCGCCCTGGCCCGGCAACCCGACCTGCTGGTGCTGGACGAGCCCGCCCAGGGCGTCGATATCAACGGCCAGGCCTCACTCTACGAGCTTATCAGAAGCCTGAGAGACCGGCTTCAGTGCGGCGTTATTATGATTTCCCACGACCTTCACCTGGTCATGGCGGCAACCGATCAGGTTATCTGCCTGAACCACCATGTGTGTTGCAGCGGCTACCCGGAAGACATCTCCCGGGACCCGGGCTTTGTTGAGGTGTTCGGTGCCCAGGTGGCTGACAGCCTGGCCATTTATCATCACCGCCATACCCATGAACACGACCTGGATGGCCGGGTGATTCCAACGCAGACAGGCGAAAACCAGGATAAAGCGAGTCGTCATGCTCCTCATTGATCAGATTCTGGGGGATTTCTTCTGGCGTGCGCTGATCGGAGGGCTGGGCGTGGCGCTGGTGGCCGGGCCCCTGGGCTGCTTCGTGGTCTGGCGGCGGATGGCCTATTTCGGCGACACCCTGGCCCATTCCGCGCTACTGGGCGTGGCGTTTGGTTTTTTACTGCAATTGCCACTCAATCTGACCATCGCCGCTACCTGCATCGTCATCGCGCTCGCGCTGGTGGTCCTGTCCCGAAACCAGTCACTGGCCACCGACACCCTGCTGGGCATTCTGGCCCACAGCTCCCTGGCCGTAGGCCTGGTGGCCCTCAGTTTCATGCCCGACGTGCGGGTGGATCTCAACGCCTATCTTTTCGGCGATCTTCTGGCCATGCGTCAAAGCGATCTGATCTGGATCTATGGCGGCGCCGCGATCGTATTAGCCATGCTTTTCGGGCTCTGGCGGGGTCTGTTGATGAGCACCATCCATGAAGAACTCGCCAAGGTCGAAGGCATTCCGGTGGAGCGCCTGCGACTGGTCCTGATGCTGATGTTCTCGCTGGTGATTGCGGTGGCCATGAAGATCGTCGGGGTGCTGCTGATCACCGCGCTGCTGATCATTCCCGCCGCCACCGCCCGGCGCCTGGCCCGCAGCCCGGAACAGATGGTCGCCTGGGCCATGGTGATCGGCATGATTGCCGTGACCGGCGGCCTGAGCGCGTCCTGGCATTTCAACAGCCCGGCCGGGCCATCCATAGTGGTCGCGGCCTTCGCCCTCTTTACGCTCGTTTACAGCTTGTTACGGCCACAACGTAGCTGAACCCCGGTAAACATCATCCTGATACTCGGTTAGGTCTACCGCTGAGAAAGTGGCACCACAACATCCGCAATCCGACCGCTTGCAACCAGCTCCATGAATTCATCCCCAAGCCGGTCACTCTCGGCAATCGCTGTGCGCCAGGATGTCTCTCGGGCAGCGTCATCATTTACATAATGGGCGAAGTCCTTCCGGTCCGGCAGCTTTTGATCGGGAAGGCCGGCCAGGTAACTTTTGGAGGGCGACACCAGCAAAACATCCTGCATTCGGGTTTCGTTTGCCTGGCGCCACGGCAGGCTTTTATCCAGCCAGCCGGGGATGATTCGGTCGGTAAAGTGCGGGTAAAGCACAATCCCGGGCTGCTGATACGGCAGATCCAGGTGATAATCCAGCAGGCCGCCGTCGCGGTACAAGCCTTTGGGCGCACCCGGGATGTCGCGAACGCCGGCCATGACCAACGGAATGGAAGCCGAGGCCAGGAGTGCCGGCATCAGGTTGTCGCGTCGCAGCCCAATGCGGTGGGTGACAAAATCGGTCAGCGCCGGGAGAGGACTGTCGCTGCGGGTATCCTGAACGATGCCGCGCTCCATGAAGCGGGCAAGGTGCCGGCGGCTGACCGTGTTGGCGGCGATGGCGCTGGTCAGGCCGAACGCAAGCCGGCGGCGGTTATCCTGGTCAAGCAGTCCAAGACTGCGATCCACCAGGATATTGAGCCGGTAAAGAGGGTGCGTGAGGATGGCGTCTTCATAACCGCCCACCAGGGATTCGAGGAACACGCGACACTTTCGGCTGACTTCCGCGCCGCCCAGGCCTTTGGCAAAACGCTGGGCGGTGTAGAGTTCCGCCAGGCGGGCAAGCTGCTGTTTGGGCTCGCCGGAAGCGACGGCGGCAAAGCGCCAGCTGCCGATGGACGCGCCAATGAGCGTGCGCTCCTGAGGGACTTGCGGCAGCCAGTCGCCGAAAATGGCTTTGTCGAGACCGCAAAGCCCCAACGCCTTGGGACCGCCGGCCGCTCCGGGAATCACATGGACATCGGCGGCACTTAAGCCATTGGCCCGTATTTTTTCAATGGCCCGTTTGCCGGCACGCAGGGTTAAGGCCGAAGAACGCGGCTGAGTGGTTGCCATAAGCAAACTCCTGAAATGTTACGAATGTTAACCGTCCACTCACAGCACCACAAGCAGGGTTCATGGCTGGTTCATTCGCCAACTCACTGCGAATCAACCAGCCGGGGCATGAGACATTGCGCTTTCACTCGAAAGCAACCATGATTACCGACTGAAATGTTTTATTCTGTTACCTTTGTTACTTGGCGATCAACCGATAAGCACTATTTTGTGGGGGCAGATGGCGATGGATGGGGCCAATACCGCAGCAGCGGCGAGCAATCCGGCTTTGGTTGTGCTGGGATTCAGACGGCAGATCATTTATCACCTTCATTTTTGGGCACTGATCGCAACAGCGCCACTGGTGGTGGTTCAGTGGATGCATGGCCACACCCTGCTGGCGATCCTCCTGGCCGCCTTTTGCCTCAATGCCATTATGGTCATCGCGTTTTTGCGCTGGCGCAATGCTTACTTCGGCCAAGGCTGGGTGTTTGTCACTCTTGCCGCTATTTGCGCCGTGTATTCGACCATTATCAATGGATACGCGGGACTGTACTGGTCCTATCCGGCAGTTGCGGCACTGTTCTTTCTGGTCGGACTTCGGGAGGCTTGTCTATCGGCCATTCTTTTTATCACCGCGATGGCCGCGGTTTCTTTTAATGTTTTTCCCCATTCTGAGTTCTGGCGCATTCTTTTCTCACTCTCGCTAACCGGCATATTTGTGATGGTGTTCGCCTGGCTTGTGGGGCGACTTCAGGTAGAACTCACCCGGCTCGCCACTACCGATCCTTTAACAGGCTGCCTTAATCGCTCCCAGCTGGCTGACATCCTCAATGGCCAGATCCAGTTGCGCGAACGTCATGAACGCGTCTCCAGCCTTGTGCTCGTTGATCTGGATTTTTTCAAAAACGTCAATGATGACTGGGGCCATTCGACCGGTGACCAGGTGCTTCAGGAAGTTGCGGTTCGACTCAATCAGCGGCTCCGGGAGAGTGACCAATTGTTCCGCATTGGCGGTGAAGAATTTATGGTTGTACTGCCAGAGACCCGTCAAAAAGACGCGGAAACCCTGGTTCAGCAACTGTTGGACAACCTGAGCGTCCGGCCATTCATGAACAACATTCGGCTGACGGCCAGCGCTGGCGTGACGGAAGTGGTTAAGGGAGAGACCTGGTCTACCTGGCTCAACCGGGCCGACCAGGCGTTATATTCCGCCAAGGCAGATGGGCGTAATCGCATGGTCAGCTTCCGCGGCCGGGCAAGTACCGAAGCACCCGATAATATTTCACTAAACGGACTTAAAAATCAGGTATGACCGTGAAAATCACGGAAGGCCCGATAAACTTCCGCCGGGCTCTCGTAGTGGGGGTAGTGGCCAACACCGCGAAGACTGACCACATCCGCGGAAGGCACCAATTCCCGGTATCGCATCGCCATGGCCACTCCCGACACCGGGTCGGCCGTGCCGGAGACCAGCCGCATGGGTTGGCGGGCATCCCGCAACGCACTGACCCAGCGGTTGCGGTGACAGCGGCGCTCTTCCATATAATGGATCAGGCGATGCAGAATACCCCGACCATTGTTGTAAGTCAGCAACTGCCAGAAACATTCAAGCTCTTGCGGACTCGGTCGACCCTGGGCTGAAAACAATCGGCAAAAGCTGGCATCGAAAACTCTTCGGTTAAGTCCCCGACTTACCAGCCCCCCCAGGGGGCTCGATAAAATACGCTGGATCAGCATGGGCTGGTGGACTTCGGGAAACAGGGCGCCGTTCAGAAAAAAAACACTGGCAATGCTGAATCGCAACTGGCCCTCCTGCTCGCGCGCCAGGAGCTCCTGAACCACGCTACAGCCGTAATCGTGAGCCATCAGGTGAACCTGCTTGAGGCCCAGGCCTTCGATCCAGCCTTCATGAAGATCGGCCTGATCCTCGATACTGTAAGGGTAGTTGACTGGCTTGTCCGAGAAACCAAAACCCAGCATATCCAGTGCCAGGATGCGATATTGTCGGGTGTTCAACAGCGGCCAGAGTCGGCTCCAGTCCCAACTCGCCGTGGGGAACCCGTGAACCAGCACCAGAGGTTCACCCTCTCCTGTGATATGACTGAAAATGGCATGGTCACCGTAACTGAACCATTTACCACTGTCCTGCCACTCCTCCGTACTTGGTGCCGCGCCGGCGCCAGTTTTGCCGCCATAGTGCGGAAGGACCTGATCCATGACTTTGTGCCTGCCTTGCCCTGCAATGAAGACCGGATGTCTTGTAAACTCTAAATCAAACACTGGCGCTAAACCAGACCGGGACTTGGCATCTACGTATTTTTTCCGTGACCGGTCTGTCATGTGCGGATTTCCCGGCAAGCACGCCGCCGGACACCCTGTTAACACCTTAAAACCACCGATACTGCCTTGGAATGACCAGCGTTATTGATATTCGAAGAGACGCCGGCTCTGCCGGGCCTTCTTGCGTCAATCCTGTACACCGTGGAAAATACCGCTTTCCGGGCGATGTTGCCGCCAATCAGGCTGAGCCCAGGGGGATCGGGAATTTATAACCATCGACTGGAAAACGCCATGACTGACAATCTTACCGAACTCACCGGCCATTATCGGGGGATTATTGACAAGCTTGGAGAAGACTCCGATCGTGAAGGCCTGCTTGATACGCCGGCACGAGCGGCCAAGGCCATGCAGTTCCTGACCAAGGGCTACAGCCAAACGCTTGCAGATTTGGTCAACGGCGCGACGTTTGAATCCCAGATGGATGAAATGGTGGTGGTACAGGACATCGAGCTTTACAGTCTTTGCGAGCATCACCTCCTGCCGTTTATCGGCAAGTGTCATATTGCCTATATTCCGCAGGGCCGCGTACTCGGCCTGTCGAAATTCGCCCGCATTGTGGACATGTATGCCAGGCGCCTGCAGATTCAGGAAAACCTCACCCGCAACATCGCCGATGCCATAGAATCGGTCACCAACGCGAAAGGTGTTGCCGTCGTGATAGAAGCCCAGCACATGTGCATGATGATGCGTGGAGTCGAAAAACAGAATTCCCTGATGAAAACCTCTGTCATGCTGGGTTCATTCCGCCAATCCCAGGCGACACGACTGGAATTCCTCAACCTGATTCAAAGACGTTAAGAGGTCTACCGATGCCGGTAAGCAGCCCCGATCAGCTCAGACGCATCCTTGAATCTGTCCGGACCATTGCCCTGGTAGGTGCCAGTGAAAAACCCCGGCGCCCGAGCCAGGAGGTCATGGCCTACCTTCAGGGGCGCGGCTATCGGGTCATTCCGGTCAACCCCCGCCTCGCTGGCCAGACTCTGCTTGGTGAAAAGGTGTATGCGGACCTTGCCTCTGTACCCGACCCCCTGGACATGGCCGACCTGTTCATTAACTCCGAGCGGGTCGAGCCGGTGATCGATGCCGCCATCGCCAGGCAAATTCCGGTCATCTGGCTTCAGGTTGGCGTGATCAGCGACGAGGGGGCGGCGCGGGCGGAAGCGGCAAATCTGTCTGTGGTCATGGACCGATGCCCCAAACAGGAAATTCCCCGTCTGGGCGTGCTTCCAGTGCCCCGCAGCGCCCCCTCGGACAAAAAACCCCGGTTTTGATCTCCCCGCTGGCCCCGGCCGTATACACTCAGGAATATTCAGGCCTCTTGCAATCCGGATAAACACACCCAACTCTGTTTTCCAACTGACGATACGGCAGCGACTTATGGCGTCCAATTACCTTACCCCCGAGCAGGATCAACGCCTGCGGCACTGGGAAACCTGGAACCGTAACTATTTCATTTTTGCTTTCTTCGCTTTGACTGCGGTTCTCATATTCAGCAGTCAACTTGGCCTGTCCAGCGAGGACAGCTGGGGGCCACTAGGGCTGATCATTGCCGCCCTGATTGCGCCCATCATCTTTCTTCAGTCCGTGCTTTCCTGCCCCGCCTGCGGGCGTCGCATGGGTTGGCGGGCCAAGTTGATGGCGCCGGACCAGTGCCGCTACTGCGGGGTGGTCATGCGCTCGAAAAATAAACAGAATACCTGACATCACGGCCATTTTTTGAGAGGATGCCATGACACGATCAAACCCGACAAAACCCGGTCCAGCCAATACCACTGAGGGCCTGCCCAAATGACATCAAGACTCCGCACCGGCCTGGCCGCCCTGCTCTTCAGTTTGACCGGTGCCGCTTATGGCGGCGATTCGGCACAGAGCATCAAAGTCTATAAATCGCCCAACTGCGGTTGCTGCGGCGACTGGGTCAAGCATCTGGAAGACAATGACTTTGAAGTAGATGTTCACAACACCCGGAACCTCAACCCCATCAAAGCCGAGGCCGGGCTGACTCCAGCGCTGGCCAGCTGCCATACGGCCTTTATTGACGGTTATGTCATCGAAGGCCATGTACCCGCCTCTGATATTCGCCGGCTTCTGGAGGAGGCCCCCAAGGCCCAGGGGCTGGCCGTGCCGGGCATGCCTGTTGGCTCCCCGGGCATGGAAATGGGTGACCGTGAAGACGAATACCAGGTGCTTCTGTTCAATGACGAGGGCCAGAGCCGAGTGTTTGCCAATTATCCTGAAGGATAACGCCTTCTGCCGGGCCAACCCTGCGGCAACCGCAAGTGTTGCCGCTCAGGTTTACCCTGCCAGAAGCGCCCGCACTTCCTTCTCATTTACAACCAGTCACCGCTGTGGATCTGACTCGGGTCGGCATAACCGGTATACTCTTCAGCATTCTTTTCCCCAGCCAGGTCCCTTGCATGTTAAACGCCGACGCCCTCCAGCAGCTGCGCCAGCTTAAAACCAATATTGAAGACGAAAAAGCGGTCTATCCCGGCACAATCAAGGCCACCAACGGACGCTTTGGCTTTGTCGCCCTTGATGACGGCCGCGACCTCTTCCTTCCCCCCGAGGAGATGCAAAAAGTGCTGCCGGGGGACCGGGTCAAGGTCAGCGAGACAACCCTCGACAAGGGCAAGACCCAGGCCGCCATTGACGAGCTTCTGGAAACCCGCCTGAATACCTTCGTCGGCAAATACCTGGTCAAGGGCAAGGGTCATTTCGTCGTTCCCGAAACCCCGGGCATCAATCGCTGGATTTTCATTCCGCCCAAGCATCGCATGAATGCAGAGGACGGGGATTACATCCACTGCCAGATCATTCGCCACCCCATCACCGATGCCAAAGGCCAGGCCGGCATCCTGCGGGTGCTGGGCAAAAGTGGTCAGGCGGGCATTGAAAGAGCCTTCACGGTGGCCTCGTTTGATATCGGGGATCATTGGCCACAAGCGGTGGAAGACCAGACCGGGGCAATGGACGAAAGCACCATTGCCCGGCATGCAGAAACACGGGAAGATCGTCGCGACATGCCCTATGTCACCATCGACAGCCCCGCCACCCAGGACATGGATGATGCCCTGTTTGCCGAGCCCAACGCCACCGGCTGGCGCCTGTCCGTGGCTATCGCCGACCCCACCGCGCTGATCGAACCCGGTAGCCCGACGGAAACCCTGGCCCGCGAGCGCGCCACCGCCATTTATTTTCCGGGCGAACCACGACCCATGCTGCCGGATTCGCTGAGTACGCGTCTTTGCTCTTTAATGCCGGAAGTGGATCGTCTGGTGCTGATATGTGACCTTCAGGTCAATAACGACGGCAGCCTGGGCGAACACTCTTTTCACCAGGCCGTGATCCGCTCCCAAGGCAAGCTCAGCTACGACCAGGTCTCCGGCATTCTTGAGGGCCGGGACGCCGGCGACACGGAAGGTCTGTCCGATTCGGTACTGACCAGCCTGGATCAACTGCATCAATCCGCCGCGGCCCTGCGCAAGTGGCGCGCCGAGCACGCCTTGCTGTCCGCCGGCCGACAGGAATACCGCCTGCGCCTGAATGAAGATCGCCGCATCCGGTGCATTGAGCCGGCGATACAGAGCGAGGCTCATCGCCTCGTGGAGGACTGCATGATCGCTGCCAATCGCTGCGTGGCGGACTTCCTCAAACATCAGGGGCAGGGCCTGTTTATTAACCACAGCGGTCTGCGGAATGACAAGCTTGAAAATATTCGGACTTTGCTGGCCGCTCATGCCACCGAGCTGGCCAATGTCGACCCGGCCAGCCCCGAGGGCTTCCGCAGACTGATGCAGGAAACGGAAGCCCTGGAAACCGAGGTACCGGTCAAAGCCATCCTTTCAAAACAGCTCGCGCGCGCGGAACTGAGTTTCAAGCCGGCGCCCCACCAGGGCATGGGCCTTGAAAACTACACCACCTTCACCTCACCGCTGCGCAAGTTCACCGATTTCTACGTCCACCGCCTGATCAAACACCTGCTCTGGCAGGAACCCGCCACCCCCCTGTCGGACGCGGAACTTGAACGCCTGCAGGCTACCCAGATAAAGGCCCGTCAGGCCGCCAATAGCCTGGAAAAATGGCTCAAAAGCGATTACGCCAAACAGCTGGGCGCCGAACCCATGACAGGGGTGGTCAGCCGCACCGTGCCGGCAGGCTTTTTCGTGCGTCTGGATAAAAACGGACTGGAAGGTTACGTCAGTTGCAAAACGCTGGACGGCAAGTTCAGTTTCGACCCAATCACCCTCAGACTGCACGGCAAGAAAGAGCAGGTCTTCCAGGTCGAGCAACCGGTGACAGTGACCTTCGACAACGTCGACGAGGAACGCCGGCAAATCAACTTCAAGCTGGTCAAAGAAGCCGTGCCGGAGTCTTGAAAGTCGGACTCCGGCGCACCATGCTTGAATGCCCATGAGTTTAGGCCGAGGAGACCTCCCATGCGACCCGATGAGTTCATGAAAAAATACGGCTTCGACAAGGAGGACGAAGAGAAAGAACACAGCCTGCGCGAAAACGCGTTGGACCACGCCAAACACCTCAAGCGCCCTCACGCCGGCACGCCCCATGACTGGGAAGACTGGCAGCGGTATCGCGACGAACACCCGGATGAAGTCGCTGAAGACCAGGACACCGACGAAAAGCGCGACGGGGACCGGGACTAGCGAACCCTTGGCAGGGCGCCTCTCACTCCGCCATCATCCTTGCCATTTTCCGGTCTTTTTCTGTCCAGATGGACTTGATCCACTCCTTGACGTTACGCCGGTGCTCGGCATCACTGGCGTAATCCCGGCCTTTGAGGTGCTCGGGAATGGTGACGATATCGATGTGCACCTTCACCGATGAGACCCGGCCACAGATAAAGTCCTTGAAGGTCGGCGCCCCTGCCGGGTAGGCAATGGTCACGTCCACCAGCTCTTCCATGGCGTCGCCCATGGCATCCAGTACAAATGACACGCCACCGGCCTTGGGGGGCAGCAGGTACTGATAGGGGGATTTCTGGCTCTTGTGCTTTTCCGGGGTAAAGCGTGTGCCTTCGGCAAAGTTCATCACACTTACCGGCGTGTAGCGGAACTTCTGGCAGGCGCGGCGCGTCGATCTCAGATCTTCGCCCCGTTTTTCCGGGTGCTTGATCAGATATTCCCGCGAGTGACGCTTCATGAACGGAAAATCGAGAAACCACCAGGCCGGCCCGATCACCGGCACCCAGATCAGCTGCTGCTTGAGAAAAAACTTGAGAAAGGGCGCACGGTGATTGAATACCCGCTGCATGGCGAATATGTCCACCCAGCTCTGGTGATTGGCCAGCACCATGTACCAGCTTTCGCGCTTGAGCTTATCGGCACCCTCCACCTCCCACTTCGTGTTCTGGGTCAGCCTCATCCAGCCGGTATTACAGGCCACCCAGGATTCCGATATCCAGATAATGGTGCGGGTACACAGGACCCGAAAGCCCTGATGCGGCACGATCAGCTTCAGCAGACCCGGGATATAAAGCAACAGGCACCAGAATAGCGTGTTCAGTGCCAACAGAATCGAGGCGATCACGCCGATTACGGGGGCGGGCAGAAAACTGAGCATGAAAGGCCTCCGGTTGTTATTGGTTCTTTGCCACGCATAGTAGCAAGCCCGGAGGCTGTTGGGCAGCCTGCATGCTTTGGGCCATGACTGACCTGCTCAAGTGGCTGATCTTGACCTTTCGCCTGACGTAAGTGTTTGTGCCTCCTGTTAATGAGGCCAGAACCTGTCATCTTGATCGATACTCGAACCGAGCCAATGCCATCGAATAGCGATAAGGAAATGACATGAAGGATAAAGAAATATACCAGCGCAAAATCCAGGCTCAATTGGATGAGTGGCGGGCGGACATCGATAAACTCAAAGCCAGGGCCTCAGGGGCAGGCGCGGACAGCCAACTGGAGATCAACAAGAACCTGAGAATACTCGAGAGCAAGGTCGAAGAAGGCAAGGAAAAATTCCTGGAGATTTCCCGGTATGGCGAAGCCGCCTGGGACTCCGCCAGCGAAAGTGTACGTTCCGGCTGGGAATCGGTGAAATCGGAGGCAAATGACGCGCTTACGAAGTTAAAGCGCTAAAGCGGCCACCTGCGCCTCAGTTTCAACCAGATAATTTGACCGCCAGTTCAGCGACGTGCCTGCCCTGAAAACGCGCTATGGCCAATTCCCGCTCATCCGGCGGGCGCGAACCATCGCCGCCGGCCAGCGTGGTCGCACCGTATGGAGTACCGCCGCTGACCTGAGAGATATCAAACAGCTCCGGCGTACCGTAACCGATGGGCACCAGCACCATGCCGTGGTGGGACAGGGTGGTCCAGGTTGAGGTGATGGTCTGCTCCTGGCCGCCACCCGTGCCCGTAGAGGCAAACACGCTCGCCAGTTTGCCGAACAGTTTGCCCTTTGCCCAAAGGCCGCCGGTCTGGTCAAAGAAATTGCGCATCTGGCCTGACATGTTGCCAAATCGCGTCGGCGTACCCACGAGGACCGCGTCGTAATCGGCGAGCTCTTCCGGCTTGGCAACCGCCGCTGACTGATCGATTTTTCCGCCGGCCTTTTCGAAGGCTTCTGTGGCCATAGTTTCCGGCACGCGTTTAATGGTCACTTCTGCGCCGACTACCGTGCGGGCACCTTCAGCGACCGCATTTGCCATAGTCTCGATATGACCGTACATCGAGTGATATAGAACCAGAACTTTTGCCATGAGCCGATCTCCTGATGAATGCCTGTGGGTTTATTCCATCACCAGCATCTTAGGAGGCCGACCTTAGGTAATGAAACCGAAAGCTTTCGATGTGTATCATCAAAAGATCTGATAGAGCCTGTCTACGCAAGATAAACAGGCAGCTCAGATAAATTTGCACATAGATATGTCAAGAAATGCGCGGAATGAGGAATAATGAAGTACGGTCTTTTTCCATCCTGATCGCCCGACTCGCTGGCGGCAGGCGAGCCGCCAGCACAACCCCCCCTACTTCCAAGCCTTAGCACTGCAATAAGCCAGACAGTACGCCGGGCAACTCGTGCAGATCGTGAATCACCGCTGACGGCTGCAATCCCCAGTCTTCGAAAACAGCGGCGGGATCCCGTTGCAGCCAGACCGCCATGAACCCGGCGGCGCGGGCGCCAATCACGTCCCAGCCATTGCTGGAGACCAGGCATATCGGCTTGTCCATGGCGCCGGTGGCCCGCCGGGCGTGGGTGTATACGGCCGGGTCCGGCTTGAAGCTCTTGATGTCGTCCACCGACACCAGACCATCGAAATGCTCCAGCAACCGGTTATGGCCCAGTACCTTTTGCAGGGCGCCATGACTGCCGTTGGAAAAAGCGTACTGGGGATACTGGCCATGAAGGGATTCCAGCACCGGTTCGGCATCCCCGAAGGCAGGCAGTGACAGGTAGGCGTCCATCAATTCGTCTTCACGTTCTTGCGAGACCGTCAGGCCACGGGTTTTCAGGGCCGTCTGCAGGGCCTGGCGTGTCACTATGCCAAAATGCTCATAAACGCGCATCAGACCCCGCCGGAAAGAGAACTCCAGCTGTTTTTGCCGCCATAATTGGCTCACCGCGGCGGCATCGTCGCCGGCATCGGCCTCGAGCAACTCGGCCATACCCTGGGGATCCACCAGGGTGCCGTATACATCGAAAGCAAGAGTTATGGTCATTTTGCGCGATTCTCCAAAATTGAGTGTACATCCACCAGGGTTCTGACCCGCGTATACACTGTCATGAAATCCAGCCACCTGCCAGCGCCCGGACCGCGACCCTTGTTTCCGATAACTGACGAACGAAATCAACGTTTTTATCGACAGAGTGGTAGTCGCACAAGCCGCAAGCTCCTAAACTGACACTCATGAATACCATTGATACATTCAACCTCGATGTCCGGGCCCTGACTGTCTTCGTCACCGTCCTCGACACCGGCAGTGTCTCGGCAGCGGCGGTTAAGCTGGGGGTCAGTCAATCCGCCGTCAGCCATACCCTGGACCGGCTTCGTCTGGCTCTGGGCGACAACCTGTTCGTCAAATCCGGGCGCGGAATCGCGCCGACCCGCTACGCCGTTCAGACCGGCCCCCACGTGCGCCAGATCCTGGACGAACTCCGTGCCCTGTCGGCGGGACCGCCGTTCGTGCCGGCCAAAGCCGAGTTCACCGTCACCATCGCGGCCAACGACTACCAACGCGACCTGCTGCTGCCGCCGTTGATGAGCGTACTGCGAGAGACGGCGCCCGGCATACGCCTGAATGTCATCCCATCCGGCATCCCGTCAGCCGGCATGCTGCGCAAGGAACTCTGCGACCTGATCATCTCGCCCCACGCTCCGGATGCCAGTGACATCCTCCAGCGTCGGCTGCTCGACGACCGCATGGTGGTTTTCTTCGATCCTGAACAACGCGACGCGCCGGCCACTCTGGCGGACTACCTGCGCAGCCAGCATGTCGACATACTCTTCAGTGCCGGCGAACGCACAGCGTTGGAGGGCTCGCTGGCCGCCCAGGGGCTGACCCGTGATATCGCCATCACTGTGTCGAATTTCTCCGGGATGCCGGGCTTTCTGAAGCGCAGCAAGTTGTTGGCCACTGCCCCGGCGCGGATGAGTGATCACTTACTCAAGGGCTTCGCGACGGCACCCGTGCCGTTTGTCTACAAACCCTTCACACTGCTCATGCTCTGGCATCAACGTCATCAGGACGATCCTGCCCACCGGTGGCTGCGCCAGGCCTTGGCGTCTGTCGCTGAAACTCTTGATGGATGATTCATCATATTTAATCATGAATGGTATGACGCTTACGGCCGTTATTTCTTGATAGCAGCGGCGTAAACTCATCAATGTCATTCATCGATCCCTAAGCGACCCTTCAATGCTTGCGCTCACCAGTGTCTGGACCACCCTATTGCTTGCCGCCGCTGTCGCGCTCGGCCCCCTGGCAATCGATATGTACCTGCCGGCGCTACCGTCCATGGGCGAGAGCCTGAATGCCGGCCCCGACCGCATCCAGCTCACCCTCAGTATCTATCTCGCTGGCTTCGCTTTGGCTCAGCTGATCTGCGGGCCGCTGGCGGACCGGTTTGGTCGCAAGCCCATTATGGTCATCGGCTTTGTCCTGTTTGCCATCGCCAGCGTCGGCTGTGCCCTGGCCAGTGATATCGAGACGCTGATTCTGTTCCGATTTCTCCAGGCTCTTGGCGGCTCCGCAGGCCCCGTACTGGGCCGCGCCGCTGTGCGGGACATCTACACCCCCCGGGAAGCCGCTCGCATCATGGCCATTCTTGCCAGTATCATGGCCCTCGCGCCCGCGATAGCTCCGGCCGGTGGCGGATTGCTGCTGGGGATTTTCGGCTGGGAGTCCATATTTCTGGCCCTGGGCGCCTATTCGCTGCTCATGGCACTGATCATCGCCTTCGGAATAAGAGAACCACTGGCCGCCAATAACCGGCAATCACTGCGATTGGACAGCCTCTGGCACAATTACCGGACCATTGCGGCAGACAAGAGCTTTCTGGGCTACACCCTCACCAACGCCCTGGTTTTCTCCGGGCTTTTCGCCTTCGTGTCTGGCGCGCCCTTCGTGTTGATCGACTTTATGGGGGTTAAAGCGGAATTCTTCGGGTTCTACTTCGGCGCTGTCGTGGCAGGCTATATTGGAGGCAACCTCATCGCCATTGCCCTTGGCCGGAAACTGTTACCGGATCGGATATTAGTGCGAGGAGTCAGCCTCTGCGTGGCATCCGGTGCCTTGATGGCAGGCCTGGCAGTGACCGGGGTATTCCACATCAGCGCCGTCATGATCCCGCAGATCCTGTTCATGGCCGGCGTCGGCATGGTCCTGCCACAGACCATGTCCGGTGCCCTGGCCAATTTCCCCCGGATGGCGGGGGCGGCCTCGGCCCTGTTCGGGTTTGTGCAAATGAGCCTGGCTGCCGTGGTGGGCATGTTTGTCGGCCAGCTCCATACCGGGACCTCGCTGGTCATGGCCCTGACCATTGCCGGCTGCGCTCTGGCGGCGCTGCTGTCCTATCTGACCCTGGTCCGGCGTTACCCGGCGCCGGGCTTTGACCTAATGCCTGCAGCAGCGGCTGAATCACAAGCCGGCACTGATCCAATACCCGTGACTAAACCGTAGGGAATGCGCTATAACTACTGCGGCTTTTGTGGGACATCCCGGAAAGCTGGCCCCATTCCTTTATCAGCACCACGGAGAATTTGATGAGCACAGTGACCCTGCGCGGCGAAACAATCGATATCAGCGGTACCTTCCCGGCCACTGGCGACCAGGCCCCGGCTTTCACCCTGACCAACCAGGGCCTGGAAGAAACACCCCTGTCCAGTTACGCCGGCAAGCGCAAAATTCTCAACATAATCCCCAGCATCGACACCGGGGTCTGCGCCACCTCCACGCGCAAGTTCAACGAAAAGGCCGGTAATCTCGACAACACAGTCGTACTCGTCGTCTCCGCCGACCTGCCCTTCGCCGCCGGACGCTTCTGCGGCGCCGAAGGCCTGGACAACGTCGTTCCCCTGTCCAGCTTCCGCAACTACAGCTTCCAGCAGGATTACGGCGTCGGTATCCAGAACGGCCCCTTTGCCGGCCTCTGCGCCCGCGCGGTGGTTGTTCTGGATGAAAACGACAAAGTCATTCACAGCGAACTGGTCAGCGACATCGCCAACGAGCCGGATTATGATGCCGCGCTGAAAGTGCTTTAAATTTAGTTAAACTATAGAACTTCAACCGAATGTGGCGCGGCCCTCTCACGAACCTTGAGCCGCCACTTTTGGAACCATGATGTGTTGGACGATAAATATTCAACCCATTTACAGTTTTAGAGCCGAGCACTCGAAGCGGCGTGCACCATAGCCCGAAGCGAGGACGGGGTGAGCCTTTTCACAGACCGTGTGTGGCCAAGGATGGCCACACCCGAGCCCTACATGGACGTATTCACGGGCGTGTCTGAGAAAAGGCTCATCCCGGCCTTGCCATCTCCAAATCCTGATCGATCCAGCAATCCTCTCCATCTGGTAAACTCCGCCCACTCTCAAATCCAAAAGGCCCACCAGGACCAGTGAGCAAAGCCATCAACCCGAATCAAAGCCTGGCCCGCCAACTGGCCGCAATGACCTGGCCCATGCTGTTTGGCGTGGCCGCTCTGATGAGCTTTCAATTGGCCGACAGCGCCTTCATCGGCCAGCTCGGCCAGAACCCGCTGGCGGCCCTCGGCTTCACCCTGCCCATGCAGCAACTCGTCATCGGCCTGCAGGTGGGCCTGGGCATCGCCACCACCGCCATCATCTCCCGCACCCTGGGCGCAGGCGATCCCCTCCGGGCCCAGCGCCTGGGCGGCCTGGTCGTCATCATCGGCGCCATACTGGTGCTGGCGCTCGTCATCATCCTGTGGTTCCTGAGAGACCGGATAATGCTCCAGCTGGGCGCCGAGCCCGGCCTGCTGCCACTGATCCGCAGCTACTGGATACCCTGGCTGTTGTCTGCCTGGATTGGCGCCGTACTTTATTTCGGTTACAGCCTGTGCCGCTCTCACGGTGACACCCGCACCCCCGGTTACCTCATGGTCGCCACCAGCCTGCTCAACATCGCCCTCGACCCGCTCTACATGTTTGTTTTTGGCTGGGGCATGCCCGGCGCTGCCTGGGCAACCGTCACCGCCTTCGGCCTGGGCTGCCTGGTCGTCTACCCGCGCGTTCTGAAAGCCGGCTGGCTGCGGTTTGACCTCGGCCAGATAGCCCTCGGCAAGGCCCTGCGCCAGCTCAACGCCATCATGGCGCCCGCCATGATCAGCCAGCTCATGCCACCAGTGTCCGCCATGCTGGCAACCGCCCTGGTCGCCGGATTCGGCTCCGCCGCCGTGGCGGCCTGGGGGCTGGGCACACGCCTGGAATTCTTCTCCATCGTCGTGGTGCTGGCGCTGACCATGTCCATGCCGCCCATGATCGGGCGCCTGCTGGGGGCAGGCGACATTGCCACCATCCGCAAACTGGTGCGCCTCGCGGTCCGGTTCGTCGTATTCTGGCAGTTGAGCCTAGGGCTGCTCTGGCTTGTGGGGTCTGGCCTGGTATCACAGCTTTTCACCACCGACGCCCGGGTACAGGATGTGCTGCAATCCTACCTGTTGCGGGTGCCGCTCAGTTACAGTGGCCTCGGCGTGTGCATGCTCATGGTGTCCGTGTGCAACGCGCTGGGCCTGTCACTGCGCGCACTGCTTATATCCCTGCTGAGGCTGTTCCTGTGTTTCCTGCCTTTCCTCTGGGTCGGCGCCCGGATCGACGGCATCACCGGTCTGATGAGCGGTGCACTGATCGGCAACCTGATGGCCGGTGCCATGGCCTATCATTTTTACCGTGAAGGCATGAAGCAACTGCAGCAATCATCAGAACGGGTCGGTAAGCAAGACCAGAAGGCATGAAACCAACATTTGTCTGTCAACCTGACAAGACAGGGGCAGCAAGTCTTGGTTATGTTAGAGACTCTATTGATACAGAACCGGAGCTGACTGATGGTAATTCGACCGGCCGCCACACTGGCCATCACCCGGGACAGCGCCAGCGAGCTTGAAGTACTGCTACTGCAACGCACCTGGGATGCAGTGTTCATGCCGGGCTACTGGGTATTCCCCGGCGGCGCCCTGGACAGCGCCGATGGCGAATGCGGACCCTGGCTCGACGGCCACGACAATGCCTCTGCCAGTGCCATGCTGGATGTGGAATCGGGC
>JAGXLV010000006.1 GCA_018334495.1 Oleiphilaceae bacterium | reverse complement strand
AGTTGCTTGATCCAGCCGGCGGCAAAGCCGGTGGCCAGCATGGAGGGCAGGGTGCCCAGGCCGAAGCACAGCATGGTCAGGGCAGCGCTGGCTATGCCGGGCTGAAGCGCGGCGTAACCCAGGGTGCTGTAAATCAGGCCACAGGGCAGCCATCCCCAGAGCGCGCCCAGCCCCAGCGCCTGGCCCGGATGCCGGACCGGCATGAATGTCTGGGACAGTGGGGACAGCCGGCGCCAGACCGGCGCGCCCAGTTTCTCCACGCGCCGTATACCCTGCCACCACTGGGCCATGGACAACCCCATGATCACGAGCAAAACGCCCGCCAGGACGCGAAACAGTGGGCCAAGGTGAGCCGAGTGATCGGCTGCCGAAGTACTTAACAGGGCGACCAGCGTGGCCAGCAAAACGTAGCTGCCAATACGTCCGAAGTTGAAACACAGCAGCATGAGGGACTGGCGCAGGCGGAAACCCCGGCCCACCGGCAATGCCATGGACAGGGAGGCACTGATGCCGCCGCACATGCCCAGGCAATGGGTGCTGCCGAGAAGTCCAATGAGGAAGGCGCTGGAGTAGCTGAGGTAAAGCGGTGCGTCCATTATTAGTCGGGCTTGTGTGAGTTGGCGTTCTCGGACTTCTCGTTTGTCGAGGGTTTGTCCTGGCGTGCTTCTTCCGGAATCATGTCCTGGTCGTCGTCATAGAGAATCCGGTGGGCGGGTCCGTCCAGATCATCGTACTGACCATTGCGGACAGCCCAGGAAAACAACAGGATGCCAAGACCGACGAGAAGTAAGGTTATGGGTACCAGTATCAAAAGAATCTTCATTATCAGCCTCCGCCCGCGACAAAGTCAGTCTTCGGTCTTTGTAAGTCAGTCATTTTAACGTATCAGGACGCCGTGGTCGCGCCAAACTCAGCCGCCACCGGCCGGGGAGACGGGGCCGGCGACTTTTCCCGTCCGAGCCGGAGGGCATTGAGCACCACCAGCAGGGAGCTGGCGGACATGCCGATGGCCGCCAGCCAGGGCGGCACCATTCCGGCCGCGGCCAGGGGCAGGGCGCAGAGATTATAGGCCAGGGCCCAGGTCATGTTCTGCCGGATCACACGGCGCGTATTACGGCTCGTCGCCATGGCGGCAACCAGTTGTCTGAGCTGGCCGTTAAGAAGAACCGCGTCTGCCTTTAACCGCGTCAGGTCGGCGGCGGAACCCATGGCCACGGAGACTTTGGCATCCGCCATGGACGGCAGGTCATTCAAGCCGTCTCCCACCATCATAATGCTGCGGCCCTGACGGGCGAGTTCCTGCAGGGTCTCCAGTTTGCGCTCCGGAGTGGCCTGGCCGACGGCCTCATCGATGTTCAACAGGCGGGCGATGCGGGCCACATGACCCGAGCGGTCGCCACTGAGCAAGAGTGTCCGGATGCCGCGCGCCTGGAGCTGGGCGACGGCTTCGGCCGCGTCACTGCGGGGCTGGTCGTCGAGCGTGAAACAGGCCAGCCATTGGCTTTCATCGGCCAGCCAGACATCCAGCCCGCTATCACTGCGATACTCCGGCTGTGGCGGGAGGACCTGTCCCGCAATATAATCGGCGTGGCCAATAAAAATCTTCCGGCCGTTTGTCATTCCGGTCAGGCCATCGCCGACGTGATTCCGGACGTCACTGACATCGGCGCTGGTTTTATGATGGAAGACTTGCGCAATCGGGTGCTCGGAATGCTGCTCCAGACCGGCGGCCAGCTTCAAGCACTCGGTTTCATTCCTGTGGCCGAACACTTTGGTGGCGACGAGTGTGAGTTTGCCTTCGGTCAGGGTTCCGGTCTTGTCGAAAATCACGGTGTCGACTGTGCCCAGTGACTCCAGTGTGTGGCTTCGGGTGGGCAGGAATCCAAGTTTTCGCAGCCGCATGGTGGCGCTTGTGATCGCGGTTGGCGTTGCCAGCGACAGGGCGCAGGGACAGGTGACCACCAGTACCGAGAGGGTGATGTCAAAGGCGTTGTCCGCACCGACGTACCACCACCCCAGCCAGACCAGGGGCGCGATAATCAGCACACGGCTGACGAATAGTCTGGCGATCCGGTCGGCGAGTTGCGCCGCGGGTGCCTTTTCCGATTGCACCCGGTCGAGGATTCGAAGAATGCCCGACAGACGAGTACGGGCTCCGGTGCGCAGCACCCTGATGACCAGAGGCCCTTCCCCGTTGACGCTGCCGGCATGGGCAAAATCACCCGCTTGCCGGGTTTCGGGCAGGTATTCCCCGGTCAGTGCCGCCTCGTTCAGGGTCGAGCGGCCGGCGCTGATCTCGCCGTCTACCGGCAGGGTTTCTCCGGGCTTGATTCTTATCAGGTCCCCCTCCCGTAATTCATGAACCGGCACGATCTCCGGGTGACGGCCGGCTGCATCCAGTCGGCTGGCCACTGAAGGCTGTACCGAGCCCAGGGTATTACCGGTCAGGCCAGCTCGATAGCGCGCCTGCATCTCTATGTAGCGCCCCAGTGAAAGGAAAAAAGTGAACATGCAGACGGACTCGAAATAAACCTCGTCGCCCCCAAACGCCGTCACCCAGGCGCTGGCGGCGTAGGCCAGGCCAATCGCAGTGGCGACCGGCACATCCATGGTCAGGTGGCGGGTGCGCAGATCCCGAAGGGCATTCCGGAAAAACGGCCGGGCGCTATACAAAACCACGGGCGTGGCCACCAGCAGGCTGAACCACCGGAATAACTGGACGAAGTCTCCCGACAGATCACTGACCAGTTCGAAGTACAGCGGAAAGGCCAGCATCATGGTCTGCATTGTCGCCAGGCCGGCAACGCAGAGTCTTATCAGCGCTGAGCGTTTTTCGGTCTGCAGCACTTTCTCGGCGGTATCCGCCTGGTAGGGGCGCGCGCGGTAGCCCAGCCCGTGAATCGCGAACAGGGCGTTGCTCAATGTGGTCTGGTCGGGTGCCCAGACCAGCCGCGCCCGCTGGGTGCTGTGATTGACTGAAAACAACTGGACGCCCGGCTGACGCGCCAGATGGTTTTCCAGTAGCCAGATGCAGGCGGCACAGGTGATGCCTTCAATCAGCAACTGGGCCTCAAGCCCGCCTTTTACCGGTACCACAAAGGCTTCCTGCACCAGTGGATGATCCAGCTCACGGATTTGCTCCTGCTCGGATTCGCTCAAAGCCCTGGGCGTGACGGCCGGTTCAGTGCGGTGCTGGTAAAACCCGCTCAGGCCTTCGGCCTGGATAGTCTGGCAGACCGCCTGGCAGCCCTGGCAGCAGAAGTGCCGCCAAGTGCCATCCACTTCCAGGCAGATGGGCGGCGAGCCTTCAGCCGATTCGCCGCAATGAAAACAGGCCTGTTGTTTCACCCTCTACCTGCGGCCGGTTCCAGTGTCAGCGCCGATGTGGACGGCAGACTGATTTCCCCTTTGAGGCGCCAGTCGTTGGATGGGCCCTGGAGGTCCAGATACCAGCGGCCGTCAATGTTGGGCGGCACGCTCGCGGTGTACTGGCCGCCGCCGGCGCGTTGCAACTGGATGGTACGGTCCCGGTCGCCAAGGGTGGGGTGGAACAGTTTAAGCACCAGATAGGGAAAGTCGCCCTGACCCGGATCGGTGTCCAGGGTCAGACTCAGGCGTTCCGATGAAAAGTCCAGTTGTGCGATCAGTCCCATGTCGGCGGCCTGGACATCGCGGGCGATGGCCATGTTGATGCCCCGGCCCTCCTTGGAATAATCGTCGGTCACCATGGAATTATCCGTATTCAGGGCCACGGTGATCGCTATAGTGCACCAGATGATGGAGGCACCCGGAAAAATCAGCAGAAATAACAACCAGGGCTGGCGATACCAGGGCCCTGACGATGTTTGTTCGGTCATAGTCTCATCTCTTTTAAGGGTGCCCTGTCTGGCTCATTCGTCAACCCTCTGCGAATCAGCCTGGCAGGGTACTATCGGTCTGGCCCCACAAAGCGGCTTTCATTTTCCAGAACCAGGGTCTTGTCCTGTTGTGACACGGCCCGGAACTGAATGGCATTGTTGCTTTGCTCGATGGCTTCCGGGGCCACCACAACCACGGTCGGCCGGGTACGGCTTTCACCACTCGGCACCCGGACCGGCTCGTTGTCCAGTATGGCTATTGTGTCCAGACCGGACACCTTCAGCTCAAAAGTCTGGGGCACTTCTGCCTTGTTGGTCAGTTTCACCGTGTAGGAGTTCTCGATAAGCCCCTGACCGGTCATTCCATAAAGCGCGCCCCTGTCCCGGAGGACTTCCATCTGGGCCGGCACACGGGTCATGATAGTGAACACCATAGCAGTCACCATCAGCACAAGTACGGCGCCGTAGCCAAAGGTTCTTGGCCTCAGAAGCTTCGAGGGCCGGCCCTCCAGTTCGTTCTCCGTGGCGTAGCGGATCAGGCCCTTGGGGTAATTCATCTTTTCCATGACGTCGTCACAGGCGTCAATACACAGAGCGCAGCCGATACACTCGTATTGCAGGCCGTCACGAATGTCGATACCGGTGGGGCAGACCTGAACGCACATGCCGCAGTCTATGCAGTCACCCAGGCCCAGTTCCTCCTTTGAGGCGCTTTTCTTGCGACCACCACGAGGTTCGCCCCGATTGAAGTCATAGGCGACGGTTCGGGTGTCCGAATCAAACATGACCGACTGAAAGCGGGCGTAAGGACACATGTAGAGGCAAACCTGCTCTCGCAGCCAGCCGGCGTTCATGTAGGTGGCAATGGTGAAAAAGCTCACCCAGAAATAAGCCCACCCGTTGGCTTGGAAGGTGAAAAGGTCCAGACTCAGATCCCGGACCGGATAAAAATAGCCCACGAATGTCAGGCCCGTAGCGAAGGCGATCAACAGCCAGATCCCGTGTTTCAGGGACTTTTTGGTAACCTTTTCAGCCGAATTCGGGCTTTTGTCCAGTTTTATCCGTTTGTTGCGACTGCCTTCGATCCGCTCCTCGACCCACATGAAAATGAAGGTCCAGACCGTCTGGGGGCAGGTATAGCCGCACCAGATACGCCCAAACAGGGCGGTGATAAAAAACAGGCCGAAAGCGGCCACAATCAACATCCCCGACAGGAGAATAAAATCCTGCGGGTAGAAGGTTGCGGTGAAAAGGTTGAACTCCCGATCGGGCAGGTTGAAGTAGATCAGCGGCTGGCCATCGACAGACACCCAGCAGAACAGGAAATACATCCCCATCAGGGCCCACAGGCTCACTTTTCGTATCTTCTGGAAAAAGCCTTTAACCTCTTTGACGTAGATTTTTTTACGGCTGGCGTAGAGGTCGACCGACTCGGGCTTGTTGTTTTTGTTCGGGGAGTCAGTGGCGGGGTCTATCTCGGTGACCGGTATCTTACTGGTCATCATTGCCTCCTGATTCAAATGTCTTGTCGGACAGGGGCTGTCGCAGTTGAGCCGGGCTCGACAAGATTAAAGGGTCCGGCGCGGGGCGCCGGACCCGGCAGTCTTCAATTCGACAGGCTGTAAACGTAGGCCGCCAGAATGTGGATCTGGTCTTCGCTGAGCCGGCCGGACTGAGCCGGCATCATGTTTTCCCGGCCATAAAGAACGGTTTCCTCTATCCATTCATAGGTACTGCCATAGAGCCAGGCGTCGTCGGTCAGATTAGGCGCGCCAATGGCCTGATTACCCTTGGCGTCCGGGCCATGGCAAGCCACACAACCCTGCGCGTAAACCACTTTCCCCGCTTCTGCGGCCTCTTCATCCCGGGCCCTGCCACTGAAGCTGAGAACATAATTGACCACCTGATCCACCTGGGTGGAGGTCATGTTCGGCATTGTACCCTTGGCGGGCATATTGGCCTGTCGACCATTGTGCAGCGTTTCCAGAATATCTTCGGGTTCACCGCCATACAGCCAGGCATCATCTGTCAGATTCGGGAAGCCGATAGCACCCCGGGCGGCCGAGCCATGACACACGGCGCAGTTATTGGCGAACAGGCGCTGACCCATCTGAAGGGCTTCGTCGTCAGTGGCCAATTCCTTGACAGGTACCTGACCAAACTGAGCGTATAGCTCGCCGTAGCGGGCATCTGCGACCTGCATCTCGGTATCCCATTGATTGTGCTGGGTCCAGCCCAAAAGCCCCTGGAAATTGCCCAGGCCGGGATACAGGGCGAGATAACCGAGGCTGAAAATAACGGTTCCGAGAAACAGATAAAACCACCACTTGGGCAGTGGATTATCGTACTCCTCGATGCCGTCGAAGGAGTGGCCCGTGGTCCGCTCCGTTTCTGCATCGCTGGTTTGTCCTTTGCGCGTAGCCCACAGCAGCCACCAGCAACCAAAAATGGTACCCAGCACGATCACGCTGATCCAGATGCTCCAGAAGGTACTCATTGTTTTTTCTCCGTTTTTTCCTGTTCGCGGGTGCGCTGATCAATATCATCATCGTCAAAGGGCAGGTGTGCGGCTTCGTCGTTGGACTTTTTGCGGTGGGCGCTGTACGCCCACCAGCAGATGCCCAGAAAGGCCAACATGACAAGCAACGTATGAAAGCCTCGAAAATCGTTTATGTCCATCTCAATCACCGCTTGGTCGGAAGCACGGTGCCAAGCTGTTGCAGATAGGCAACCAGGGCTTCAATTTCATATTTGCCTTCCACCTCGTCAGCCGCACCGGCAATCTGCTCATCGGTGTAGGGCACGCCCAGTGTCTGGAAGGCCCTGAGTTTGGTCTCGATTGCCGTATGGTCGACCACCGCATCAAACAGCCAGGGATAGGCCGGCATGATGGACTCGGGCACGACGCTGCGCGGGTTGTAAAGATGCATCCTCTGCCAGGCATCGGAGTAGCGTTCGCCCACTCGCGCCAGGTCAGGCCCGGTTCGCTTGGAGCCCCAGAGGAAGGGGTGGTCGTAGACCGATTCCCCCGCTACCGAATAGTGTCCGTACCGCTCGGTTTCCGCCCGGAACGGCCGGATCATTTGCGTGTGACACACGTGGCACCCCTCGCGAATATAAATATCACGGCCCTCGAACTCCAGAGGGGTCAGGGGTTCCAGTCCCGCAATGGGCTCATTGACGTCTTTGGAAAAGAACAGAGGAACGACCTCCGCCAGAAAGCCGCCACTGATAACAACCACGATCAGGACGGCCATCAGGCCGATGTTTTTCTCGATTACATCATGCTTCATACTATCGATCCCTTCCGGTCAGGCCGCTTGCGCCGCGACGTTGTTCAAGGCGACGGCGTCTTTCTGGCGAATGGTCATGCGAACGTTGTAAGCCATGATCAGCATGCCGGACAGGAATATCACGCCCCCGAGGAAACGCACGAAGTAACCCGGGCCTGAAGCCTCGACCGCTTCAACAAAGCTGTAGGTAAGCGTGCCGTCGCTGTTTACCGCGCGCCACATCAGGCCCTGCATGATGCCATTCACCCACATGGCAACGATGTACAGAACCGTACCGACTGTCGCCAGCCAGAAGTGAACATTGATCATGGCGGTGCTGTACATGGCCTGAACGCCCCAGAGTTTGGGCACCAGGTGGTAGATGGCGCCGATGGTGATCATTGCGACCCAGCCCAAGGCCCCGGAATGAACATGGCCGATGGTCCAGTCGGTATTATGGGACAGAGCGTTGACGGTTTTGATGGCCATCATGGGTCCCTCGAAGGTCGACATGCCGTAGAACGACAGAGAAACCACCAGGAAGCGCAAAATCGGGTCAGTACGCAATTTGTGCCACGCGCCGGAGAGCGTCATCATGCCGTTGATCATGCCGCCCCAGCTGGGGGCGAGAAGAATAAGGGACATGACCATGCCGGCAGTCTGAGCCCAGTCTGGCAGGGCGCTGTAGTGCAGGTGGTGGCCACCGGCCCAGACATAAGTGGCGATCAGCGCCCAGAAGTGGACGATGGACAGGCGATAGGAATAAACCGGCCGCCCGGCCTGCTTGGGCACAAAATAATACATCATGCCCAGGAAGCCGGCAGTCAGGAAGAAGCCCACGGCGTTGTGGCCATACCACCACTGCATCATGGCGTCGGTCACACCGCTATACATTGAATAGGATTTGAACGCTGAAACCGGTATGGCCAGGTTATTGCCTATGTGGAGCACGGCCACGGTCAGAATGAACGCACCGTAGAACCAGTTGGCCACATAAATATGAGGCGTCTTGCGTTTGGTGATGGTGCCGAAGAAAACAACAGCGTAAGTAACCCAGACCGCCAGGATCAGAAGGTCGATCGGCCACTCCAGCTCAGCGTACTCTTTGGTGCTGGTGAGGCCCTGGGGGAGTGTGATGGCTGCGGCAACCATAACCAGCTGCCAACCCCAGAAGGTGAAAGCGGCAAGGCCATCGGAGAAAAGACGCGCCTGACAGGTCCGCTGAACCACATAATACGAGGTCGCAAACAGGGCGCTGCCGCCAAAGCCGAAGATAACCGCGTTGGTGTGCAAGGGCCTTAAACGGCCAAAGGAAGTAAATGCGTAGTCCAGGTTGACAGCCGGCCAGACCAGTTGTGCTGCAATTAGCACACCCAAGGACATGCCGACAATACCCCAGATAACTGTGGTAATGGCGAATTGCCGTACTACCTTATAATTATATGTGACATCCGGATTTGCTGTGCTCATAGCCATTACCAATGAGTTCAGAGTGGTTGAATATTCGGAGATAAGTATGGTGAATGCGGGTGGTCAATGCAATGACACAGATCAAGCCTTCGAGCCTTTTCGAGGAAATTTACGACCTTATGACCGGGTGTCGGCAGAGTTGCATTCGACGCGATTGCGCCCTTGCGCTTTGGCTCGATACAAGGCCTCATCGGCTTTCCGGAACAAGTCTTTGTCATCGTCATTCGGGCCGAGCGTGCCAACCCCGGCGCTCAGGGAAATAGTCACCGCCTCCTGGCCCGGGGCCATGAGCCCGATCGAGGTCATATCCACGAGAATGCGCCGGCTCACGGTGCAGGCGCCGGCCGCGTCGGTTTCCGGAAGCAGCAGGGCGAACTCCTCGCCGCCGAAGCGCACGGCCAGGTCCCGGGGGCGCCGGGTATGGCGCTCCAGAACCCCGGCTATTGCCTGTAGGCATTCATCCCCGAAGGCATGGCCCCAGCGGTCGTTGATGGTTTTGAAATGGTCCGCATCAAAAATGACCATGGCCATCGGCACGCCGTTACGGCGCGATTCAGCGCACAGCCGCGGCAGGGTGGCGTCCAGATGACGCCGGTTGTACAGCCCCGTCAGGCTGTCTTTTGTGCTGATCTCGGCCAGTTGCCGGTTGACCTGCTCCAGCTCACCCATGGTTTTATTGAGCTGGGAGGTGCGTTCCCTGACCTTGCTTTCCAGCTCCTGTTTGGCGTTGTGTTCGACCGCCAGCATTCGGTCACTGAGCATTTGCCAGCGGTACACCATGGCATAGTTGAGCAGCAGAACCTGGCCGACGACTCCGGTCTGCATCATGACCTCTTTGGCGACAAAGTTGCCCAGGTAACCAAACGCCGACAGAACATAAACACAAGTACCGACAACCATCGCCGACCAGGACAGGACATACCATTTGGCCGGCGTGTAGCCCTGGTGCCAGCGTAGGACCCCGAGGAACAGCAGGAAACCGATGACAAAAAGACCGAACAGTGTGTTCAGTCTTATCGCTTGCGCATAGGGCAGCACAAACGCCAGGCCCAACAAGACAACGCTGATCACGGCAAATCCCGTCAGTAGGCGGGAAACTCTGCGTTGGCGCTCGCTTATGTCCAAAAACGAGCGCCCGAATAACAGCATGGCCAGCGTGCCCAGGGCCTCGAGCAGGGGAATGGATACGTTGGCGAGCCAGGGGCTTGAAGGCCAGAAATACTGGAAGGCGAATCCGCCCATGGCAAACAGGAAAAGCCCCATGGAGCTCATGTAAAAACTGTTGTAGAAGTAATAGGGCTGCCGCGAGATGAAAAAAAGCAGCAGATTGAAGACCGAGAGAATCATCAGCGCGCCGTAGAAGATGCCATTGGTCAGTGTCAGGCGATTACTGTCGGCAATGAGTGAGTCGGCGTTCTGCAGCGTTATGGGCACATTGATGGCCCCGGCACTTCGTAGCTTTACGGTTAGCGTCTTGCCCTCGTCTGGTTCCAGCAGGACCGGAACCAGAAAATACCGGTAATCGACCGGTCTTGAAAAAAAGTCGGCCTGATCCCCTGTTTTGATGGTCGGCCCTGCTTCCCTGTCGTCAACCCAGAAAGAAATATGATCAAGGGAGCTGTAGTTTACCGCGAGGTACCACAAGCCGGGCTCATCGGACGGGTTGTGAACCCTCAGGGAAAACCAGTAAGTGTCGGATGAATGACTGAATACCAGGTCCTGCCCGTTGGTCGATTGCCAGTCCGTCCCGGTTTCGATCTGTGCCGGGGTTTGAGCGTCTGCTGCCGGCTTGCCCGCTTTTGCGGTAAAATAACAGACATAATTCAGGAGTTCGGAGCGCGCCTTGCTGTCAGTAACGGGGAGGGTCTTGCCGGGCTCGTTGCCCCGGCAATCAGCCTCAGCAGCCAGTGAGGCAGGGGTGAGGGCACTTAAAAGGCTCATCGACAACAGTGACAACAGCAGATATCGCCGCCAGGCATGCAGTGGCATTAAGTTTGGTCCAGCGTGGTTCAACTGGCAAAGTGTAGCCTATGAATCCGGTCTGGGCTCAAAATCGGAAACAATTAAGCAGGTAATATGCATCAGCTCATGGTTTTTTGTCGCGCCGGCTTTGAAGGCGAATGCGGTCGTGAACTTACCGACGCCGCCGCCTGGCGGGGAATATTCGGGTTCTTCAGGCCCGGAAAGGAACCCGGAACTGTCCGGTTTACGCTCTCGGGGAAGGATAAGCCGGCCGATCTCATGAACACTCTGGCACTGGGCGATCTGGTATTTGCCAGGGACTGGTTCGAGATTCTTGCCGAGTTTGAGCTGCCGGCCTCAGACCGTGTTGGTGCGGTGCAGGCTGTCCTGCGGGAGCTTGAAGCCGCCCTGCCTGCCTGTCAGAGGGTTGAGGTTCGGATTCCTGCGGGCAACACAGACCGGGATCTGGGCAACTTTGCCCGCAAGTGGGTCGCGCCTTTGTCTCGTGCCCTGAGGGATGCCGGCACTTTGAGCCAGGGCGCCGGCCCTGATGTTTATCAACTCGAGATTTTTCTCTCGGATTTCACAGCCGCCGTGGTGGGCGTGAGCCGAGCGGATAATCGCTCGCCTTTTCCCGGCGGAATTCCCCGCTTGAAACTGTCCGGCCAATCGCCGAGCCGGTCCGCTCTGAAGCTCGATGAGGCCTGGAAAGTCTTTGTCGCGCCGGACAGGGCGACGGAACTTTTGGGCGGCGGTAAAAAAGCAGTGGATCTGGGCGCGGCCCCGGGCGGTTGGACTTCACAGCTGGTGCGCCATGGCATGCTGGTAACGGCGATCGATAACGGCCCCATGAATGCCGAACTGATGGCGACAGGGCACGTTGAACACATTGAAGCGGACGGTTTTCGCTGGCGCCCGCGCCGGGCCGTTGACTGGATGGTGTGCGACATTGTGGATCAACCGCGCAAGACAGCCGCCATGGTCGCCGAGTGGTTCGCGAAAAAGCTTTGCCGTTACAGTATTTTCAATTTGAAATTACCGATGAAAAAGCGGTATGAAGAATGGCTTGAGTGCCGGGGGCTGATTGAGGAGAGGCTGACGCAGGCGGGCATAGGCTACCGGCTCGTGGCGCGACATCTTTATCATGACCGGGAGGAGATAACCTGTTTCATCGAGCGACTGGACTGATCTGAGGCCTGCGGTCAACTTGGCCGCAGAGCCTTGCTCCACAGCCAGCGGATCGGAAAAATCGGTATCTTCGGGCTAGCTTGGCTTGAGTACGGTTATTTTTTCATCCTGGTCCATCATCGGGCCAAGTTCTTTCATCAAGTCGATGCGGGCCTGAGAGTGGTACCAGCTATCCCACTCTTCCCTCGTCCGGAAAGTGCACAAGGTCAGGCGATGATTGGGGTCCTCGGCATCCACCAGGGTTTCCCCGGATACAAAACCGGGCGCATCGATGGCGTAGCGTAAAAGATGTTTTGAACGTTCTTCGTAAGCCGACTCCAGGGTCGCAGCGATATGACGTTCAATAAGTACACGTATCATGATTTACCTCTTTTTATTAATTAAGGCAGCCTGGAGGCGCGGTGAATAACAGGTTTGATCTGCAATTTACCATGATTGCCAGCCAATGGAACAGATGCCTTAGTCGTAGCCGCAGCTACTTGATTTGCTTAAGATGGCGAAAATTCAGATGCAGGAGTGAGTTTTGTCACAACCCAATTATGACCAGGAGCTGGACGCTCGGGGGCTTTTTTGCCCGGAGCCTGTCATGATGCTTCACAATCGGATAACGGACGTTGAGGAAGGTCGTATCCTGCGTGTCCTGGCCACCGATCCCTCCACCACACGGGATATCCCCAGGTTTTGTCAGTTCCTGGGCCATGAACTGGTGAGCGAGCAACACTCGGAAACCGAATTCGTTTACTTCATTCAGCGGGGCGCATAAACGCCCTCTTAACTGAAGAATCAAAGTACGGCGGCTGGGCGGAATTTATCCAGGTGGGCCAGAAATTCGTCACGGCTCATTTCCCCGAGAACCCGCAACGTCTCTGCTTCAGTGCCGTCCGTTCCGTAAAACAGGATGGCCGGCGGGCCGAACAGCCCCAGTTCGTCAAGAAGCGCCTGCTGGTCCGGCGTGTTGTCCGTTAAATCTATCTGCAGCAGGGTAACCGGCGCCAATGCCTGGACGACGGTGGGGTCATTGAACACCTTGCGCTCCATAACCTTGCAGCTGATGCACCAGTCAGCATAGAAATCCAGCATGACTGGCTGGTTGCGACTGGCGGCGGCGGCCAGTTCCCGGCGAATTGAAGCAGGCTCCTCATAACGCGCGAAGTCCGCATGAACGGACGCGCCGGCGCTGCCAGTCGGCCCTGTGTTGCTGCCGCCGGCAAACTGGCTCAGCGGTCGCATCGGGTCGGTTGCGCCCGAGAGGGCGCCGGCGAGCAGGGCCAGGCCATAAGCGAAAGACACCAGACCGACCCCTTTCCAGGTTCGGGGCCAGCCCGGACGGGCCTGGTCAAAAGCGCCCAGCTGGACTCCGGTTACGGCAACCAACAGACCCCAGAGTGTCATGGCCACCCAGGCCGGTACCAGGCGCTCAATCAGCCAGATCGCCACGGCCAGCAGCATAACGCCATAAAAAGCCTTGACCAGATTCATCCAGGGCCCGGTGGCCGGCAGCAACTTGCGCCCGCCCACAGCGACCAGTATCAGCGGCAAGCCCATGCCCATGCCGAGAGCGAACAGGGCGATGCCTCCCGCCAGAGCGTCCTGGGTGGTGCTGATATAAAGCAGGCTGCCCGCCAGGGGCGCCGTAACACAGGGCGATACAATCAAAGCGGAAACTGAGCCAATGCCAAAAACACTGGCTAGACGCCCGCCACTGAGATTCTGACTGGCGTTGTTCAGCCTGTCTCTGATGAAGGCGGGCATTTGCAGGTCGAATACATTGAACATGGCCAGGGCAAAAAGGGCGAACAAAGCCGCAAAAAGCCCCAGCACCCAGGGTGACTGAAGGTGCGCCTGCAGATTGAAACTGGCGCCCAGCAATCCGGTGATGACACCGGCGGCGGCATAGGTCAGGGCCATGCCCAGCACATAGCTGCTGGCCAGCAGCAGGGCATGACTTGTGGTTTGGGTGTTGCGGCTGGAAACCAGTGACGAAATGATCGGTACCATGGGCAGCACGCAAGGCGTGAAGGTCAGCCCGAGCCCCAGCGCCAGGAACACAAGGGCGACAAACCACAGCGATTGCTCCGTCAGGAAACCGGCCAGTCCCGCGGCTGAACGGGTATCCATACCCTCGGTACTGACCGGGTTGAGCTTCTGGCTGTTGGCCTCCGGGTCCTGGCTGACGCCGCCGTCGCCGCCGGGAAAATAGAGCACATCGCGACTTTGTGGTGGATAACAGAGCCCGGCATTGGCGCAACCCTGATAGGTTACGGTCAGTTCGGCTTCGTCAACGCCGGCCGGCAGGCTGATTGGCACCTCAGCCTGAACCGGGTCGTAAAACACGGTGACCCTGCCAAAGTATTCGTCTTCAGTGGTTGTGCCGGTGGCAGAAAAGGCGGGTTCGCCCAGAGTCACGCCTGGCGTCTTTGATTCCAGGCTGAATCGCTCTTTATAGAGATAATGCTCCGGCGTTATGTCCCACTTCAGCACAACGCCGTTTTCCGTTGTGGAATAGCTGAAGGGCAGCGCCTCGTCCACGGGCAGGAACTGGGAATCGCCATCGCCAAACACGGAGCCCTGGGCCAGCGCCCCGGCGGAGATCGTGAGTGCGAGCAGCATAGCGACAGCGCTGATGGCCCGGTTCCGGCATTTTCGGACAGTTGAGTTTTTCAGAAAAGTCAGCACCATAATGTTGTCATGATCGAATAGGGCATTTTGTCGACAGGACAGCCCGGGGAAAGTTCATACTGGCAATAAGATTGTATAGGTCGCACAATAGTCGGTGCATGAAACACCATTCAGATGATCTTATTATGCTGTTCCACGACCTGTTTCGGGATAAGTACCGGACACAATTGGTCAAAGGCGGCAGCGAACCGGAGTATACCCCCGCCGCAGGGCCAGGCCAATTGGCCCGGGTCGTTTTTACGCATGACTTCTACGCCAGCGCCTTGCATGAAGTCAGCCACTGGTGCATCGCTGGCGCGCGACGGCGAGGTCTGACGGATTATGGCTACTGGTATTGCCCTGACGGGCGTACGCCGGCACAGCAGGTGGCCTTCGAGGCGGCGGAAATTCGCCCCCAGGCGCTCGAATGGCTATTCTCGGTGGCCGCCGGTTCGGCTTTTCACATCAGTCTGGATAATCTGGACGGCGAGGGCAGCGATGAGCCCGAATTCCGGCGCAAGGTCACAGCCCAGGCAAACGCTTATCTCGGCAACGGCATGCCCGAGCGCGCCGGGATGTTTCACCAGGCGCTTTTAACTTTTTATGGAAGGCGGGCGTGTTTTCTCGATTTGTGGAACGCCGGCGCCCATCATTAGTGGTCGCTACAAGGTAATGATACCGTATATGACAACGAGTCAGGACGCTCCAGCGCCAAAGGCCGGAACCCCGGTCACGGCAGAGTCAAACCCCGCTCCGAAGCCCTCCGCGGCCGAGCCAGAAAAGCAGGAACCCGCAGTGGAAGTAAAACATTCGCGCAATCCCAATCATCCTGAAGTGCCGGTGGCCGAAGGCAAGACACGGTTTATGGACCTGGCACTCGACCAGCGTCTTCTGGATGCTATCACCGATATCGGATTTGAGTACTGCACGCCGATACAGGCCGAAACCCTGCCGTTTACTCTGCTGGGCAAGGACTTGATTGGTCAGGCCCAGACCGGCACTGGTAAAACCGCGGCATTTTTGATCAATGGTATTCAGCGCATGCTGGAGAGCCCGATCCCGGAGGAGGAGCGCTTTGCTTCGGAGCCCCGGGTACTGGCGCTGGCGCCCACCCGTGAACTGGCCATGCAAATCGCCAAGGACGCGGAAGAGTTGTGCGGTTACACCGGTCACAACGTGGTGACGGTGGTCGGTGGTATGAACTATGACAAACAGCGGGATCAATTGCAGAACGAGGTCGTGGATATCCTCGTGGCGACTCCAGGCCGCCTGATTGATTTCCTTGGCTCCCAGGATGTCTTCCTTGACCAGCTGGACCTGCTGATTCTGGATGAGGCCGACCGGATGCTGGATATGGGCTTTATTCCCGACGTCAAGCGGATCATCCGCAAATGCACACCCAAGGAAGACCGTCAAACCCTGCTGTTCAGCGCGACTTTCAACGAGGACGTGCTTAACCTGGCATCCATGTGGACTCAGGGAGCGGAGTTTGTTGAGATTGAGCCCGAGCAGAAAACGGCTGAACGGGTCAGGCAGGTTGTGTATCTGGTGGGCGGTGATGAAAAGCTCAGGGTGCTGGTCAACTACCTTGAGCAGAAAGAGGTGCCCAAGGCCCTGGTGTTTGCCAACCGCCGCGATCAGTGCCGGGACCTGGATGAAGATCTGCGCAATCAGGGTATCAGCACTGCCTTGATGTCCGGCGAAATCCCACAGAATAAGCGCCTGAAAACCCTCGATCAGTTTAAACGTGGTGAAATCCAGGTCCTGGTGGCGACGGATGTCGCCGGTCGTGGCATCCACGTTGACGGTGTGTCCCACGTCTTCAATTACCACCTGCCCGATAGTGCCGAGGATTATGTCCATCGCATTGGCCGGACCGGGCGGGCGGGTGAGCACGGCGTGTCGGTGAGTTTTGCCAGCGAGGATGATGCGTTTTCGCTGCCGTCCATCGAGTCCTACATCGGCCAGAAGCTGACCACCAGCATACCCGAGGAAGAGCTGATGGCGCCGCTGAAAAAGCCGCCTATTGCCCGTCGCCGTGGCGGCAGCCGTCGCCCGCCAATGGCGCGAAATCAACGCCAGCGCAGAGCCTGAGTCTACGGGATTGAATTATGTTGATCGTAGCTGACGAAAATATTCCGTTGCTGGATTCGTTTTTCGAGGACATTGGCGAGATACGACAGGTGTCCGGGCGCGAACTGAGCGCCGCGGATGTCAAAGACGCGGACGTGCTCCTGGTGCGGTCGGTCTCCCGGGTCGATCAGGCCCTGCTGGCGGGCAGCCGGGTCAAATTTGTCGGCACTGCCACGATCGGGACCGACCACGTGGATGTGGCCTGGCTTGCGAGCCAGGGCATCCATTTTGCCTCTGCTCCGGGCTGTAACGCCAACAGCGTGGTCGAGTATGTTTTAAGCATTCTGTCACTGCATGCCGAGCGCCTGGACCTGAAAGACTGGAACACATTGAGTGTTGGCATTGTGGGCGCGGGCAATGTCGGTGGGGCTTTATGGCGCATACTGTGCCGCCTGGGCATCAGGGTCAAGGCTTATGATCCGGTGCGTGAAGCCCTTGAGGCTGAAACCGGGGCACCGGAAAAAGCGGAAACCTTCAGCTCCCTGGAGGCAGTTCTGGCCTGCGATGTGGTCACGCTTCACACGCCTCTGACCCGTGCCGGCGATTTCCCGACCCACGGGATGATCGGTCGCGAAAGGCTCGCTGCCCTGACGGAAAACCAGCTTCTCATCAACAGCGGGCGCGGTGACGTGATTGATGAAGCGGCCTTGCTGGACAGGTTAGCGAGCGCTGGGGCGCCCAGCGTGGTGCTGGATGTCTGGGAACGGGAGCCTGATATTAATGCTGATCTGCTCAGGCAGGTCTGGCTGGGGACGCCACACATTGCCGGCTACAGTCTTGAAGGCAAAATCCAGGGCACCGAGATGATCTACCAGGCCTTGTGTACTTTCCTGGGGTTGCCGGCCCGCAAACAAAGTGGCCAGTTTATGCCTGAGCCCCCGCTCAGCAAACTGTCGTTTACGCGCGCCGCTCAGGCCCGGGAAGCGGCCGATGTGGCGATGCGTTCATGTTACGACCCGCGTCGGGACGATGCCCGGTTTCGTCATAAAATGAAGGTAGCATCTGAACACCCTGGCCAGGCCTTTGATCAATTTCGCCGGGACTACCCCGTCAGGCGGGAATTTTCCAGTACGAAAATTCAGCTCAAAGGCACCAGCCGTTCACTTCAGGACAAGTTCAAGGCCCTGGGGTTCAGGCTGAAGCTTTGAGCCCAGCCCGGTCAGTTCAAGGTCAGTGGATGATGGCCGAGTGCAAGGCATCAATGCGGCGCTCCAGAGGTGGATGACTCATGAACAGGGCCCTCCAGCCTTCACGGGCGCCCTGGTTGATGCCGAAGGCCTCCAGGTTATCCGGCATCTGGTCCGGGATATGACTTTCCTGTTTGAGGCGGGTCAGAGCCGCGATCATCGAGCCCCGGCCAGCCAGTTGTGCGCCCGCGATGTCCGCTCTGAATTCGCGCCGGCGCGAGAACCAGAACACGATGGTGCTGGCCAGAATGCCCAGTACGATCTGGGCCGCAATACTGACAACGAAAAAGCCGATACCATGGCCACTCTCATTCCGGAAAACCACACGGTCGACAAATGAACCAATGACCCGGGATGCAAAAATCACGAAAGTATTGACGACGCCCTGAATCAGGGCCAACGTCACCATGTCGCCATTGGCGACATGGCCTATCTCGTGGCCCAGGACCGCACGGATTTCCTCTTTATTGAATCGGTCAAGCAGGCCCTGGCTAACGGCCACGAGCGAGTCGTCGCGGCGCCAGCCGGTGGCAAAGGCGTTGGACTGTGTGGCCGGGAAGATCGCCACATCGGGCATGCCGATGCCCGCTTTTTTAGAGAGTTCGCCCACGGTTTCCAGCAGCCAGCGCTCGGCGGGTGTCTGCGGGCTTTCAATGATTTTGGCCCCGGTGCTCCATTTTGCCATAGGCTTGGAAATCAGCAGCGATATGAACGAGCCCGCGAAACCGAAGACCGCCGCGAATATCAACAATGACTGGTAGTCGAGGCCCGTGCCCTGCAGATAGGTGTCGACGCCCAGAATCTGCAGGGTAATGGCTGCGACCAGAATAACGGCGAGGTTGGTTGCCAGAAACAACAAGATGCGCATGGATGGATCCTTTCATTTAACAGGCTTTGAGGACACTTACCTGACCCTTCAATTGGGCTGAAATCGCGCCATTCAACGGAGTTGCATCAATTTAATCCGGCGCCGTCCGGTCGGCGAAAAAACTCGCCCGGACCACCCGGCCAATGCGCTCGGAGCGGCCACTTTGCAGGGCCTGGCGCATGAGGTGGATATGGGTCGAGAGGTCCGCCTGCACCGAGGCCGGCGCGGTGCTGGTTGCGGCCTCGGGCGCAATGCTCGCAACCAGGGCTGCCGACGCCGGCCCGCTCAAGCGGGTGAACGCGGCATGGGTCAGCACAGCCTGGTCCAGTGCCTCCTGCCGGATTGTGTCCACATATCGCAGCAAGCCTTCTTCCGCGAGCCAGAGCAGGGCGCCGAAGCAGGCCATGTGCCGGCGGCTGTGCAGCCCGAATTCATCAGGTTCGTCGGCGCCGGCGATGTCTTCCACGAACAGGTTGATGCGCCGCGGGAAGGCCGCATAAAGCTGGGCAAGCGCAACGCCGGCGTCCTTGTAAAACTCTTCAATGTGAAGCTCGGCCATGACGGTGTGCCTATTGCTGGTACGTCGACAGGAAATTCGCCAGGCGTTTTACAGCGTCCTCCAGGGTGTCTTCGCGGGGCAGGAAAACCACGCGCAGATGCTGTCTGTCATCGATGTTAAAGGCCGAACCCTGCACCAGAAGAATCTTCTCCTGAACAAGCAGATCAAGCACCAGCCGCTCATCGTTCTGGATGGGAAAGCGCTTGGGGTCGAGGTGAGGGAAAAGGTAAAGCGCGCCTTTGGGTTTGACACAGCTTACCCCCGGAATATCATTAAGCAGTGACCAGGCTGTTTCGCGCTGCTCGTAGAGCCGCCCGCCCGGCAACACCAGGTCCTTGATGGACTGGTAGCCGCCCAATGCGGTCTGAATCGCCAGTTGTGCGGGCACATTGGCGCACAGGCGCATGGAGGCCAGCATATCAATGCCCTCAATCAGGTCCCTGGCCTTGTGCTTGGCGCCGCTGATGATCATCCAGCCCGAGCGGTAACCGGCGGCCCGGTAATTCTTCGACAGGCCGTTGTAGGTAAAAAACAGAACGTCATCCGCCAGTGAGGCGGTGGAGATGTGCTCGACGCCGTCGTAAAGAATCTTGTCGTAAATTTCGTCCGACATGATGATCAGGTTGTGCTGGCGGGCGATTTCGATCACCTGTTCGAGCAATTCTTTGGGGTAGACCGCGCCTGTCGGATTGTTCGGGTTAATCAGAACAATGGCCCGTGTGCGGGGCGTGATCTTGCTCTTGATGTCATCGATATCCGGGTACCATTCCTGCTGCTCGTCACAGCGGTAGTGTACGGGCTTGCCGGAGGACAGGGTGACGGCGGCCGTCCACAAGGGGTAATCCGGTGCCGGTATCAGTACCTCATCACCCGTGTTGAGCAGTGCCTGCATGGACATCACGATCATCTCGCTGACGCCGTTGCCCAGATAAATATCATCGATATCGACCCGGTCGATGCCTCGTTGCTGGCAGTAATGCATGACCGCCTTGCGGGCCGAGAAGAGGCCCTTGGATTCAACATAGCCCTGGGCCGAGTGCATGTTGTAGATCACGTCCTGCTGGATTTCTTCCGGCACATCCAGATCAAAGGCGGCCGGATTGCCGATGTTAAGCTTGAGCACCCGGTGGCCTTCTTCTTCCAGTCGCCGTGCCTCACGCAGAACCACACCGCGAATTTCATAACAGACATTATCCAGTTTGGCGGATTTGGTGTAGTTCTTCATAAAACGTCAGTTTCCCGAAGTGGTGAGCAAAAGCCCATTCTAGCAGCCTGGAGGTGATGAATTGTGATCAAACATGGCGAAAGCCGGCCTGAAGTCATGGCCCCGTGCCGGGAGCTTATCAGGTGTCGTAATCGGCTTTCTTTTTCCATTCATCTTCTTCATGCAGGAAGTTGTCCCATTCCTTGTCGAGCCGATGCTGCTGCTCTTTCGGCTCTGTCGTGACGCCATCCGCGAGCGCGGCTTCAAGCTCTTTAATGCGCCCCCGGAAGCTTTTCACGGCTTTCATCGCCAGCGGGTTGTCCTGGGATTTGTTCATCTCCGTGCTGGCCAGGTGGTAGGCATGAATGGCTTTGCGGATTTCGTCCTGCTTGATGTAAGCCCGGGCCTGGAAGACATGCATGTCGGCATGGGTCTTGTGCACCAGAAAAAGGACATGTTTGAGGTTCTTCTTGGCTGTGGTGTTGTCAATACGACCGGTTTTCTGCAGGGACTCAATCATTTTGAACAGGTTCTGCAAAAGTTCTTTGACGTGGGTCGCTTTCTCCGGCGAATCGATTTTGGTGGCTGCTGTTTCATCGTTGCCATCAACGATCTTCTGTTTTATGGCCAGCGCGTCGCTGCGCCATTTGGCTGTCGGCAGATCCGAACCAAGCTGGTCCAGATTACGGCAGGTTTCCTCGATTCTTTTAACCAGCAACAGCTTGAGTTCCGGGGTCATGTACTGCCCCGGTATTTCATCGAGCAGCCGGTGGCTGCGGTTATACGTGTCCTGCAATGCGGTCAGGTGGCGGGCTTTTTCAATTTTGGCCCGTTCGCGCATCTGGCTGATCACGATAATGCCTATGGAGGCAAACACGACAATGGCGAAAAAAATGACAATCGTTGTTGTATCCATCAGATCCAAAGCTGCCCTGACAACGGAAGACTCGGTGAACAATTTCCGCCCGATATGCGGAAATTCCTTAAGTAATTGGAAGATTAGCAGAAAAAATCAGGGTTATCCGTTTTACCCTGTCAAATTTTGTAGTCCCGGCAACGGGCCCCGGCTTCCCGTTATTCCCTGACAATGCATTATATCATCCCATGTTTATTGGTAGACTTTAGTTCATTGATTGAATGAATATCGCCAGAAGTAACCGGAGTGAATCATGGACATATCACGGGTGGATCTCAACCTCCTGGTGTATCTCGACGTACTCCTGCGGGAGAAGAATGTTACCAAGGCCGCGACCCATCTGGGCATCACCCAGCCCGCCATGAGCAATGGCCTGCGGCGGTTGCGGGACCTGCTCGGGGACCCGATCCTGGTTCGGACCAGTACCGGCATGACGCCGACCGAGCGGGCCGGTGAATTGCAACCGCTGGTGCGCAGCATTCTGGCCAACATCGAGCAGGCAGTGCAGCAGAAAACCCCTTTTGCCGCCAGTGAAAGTCAGCGAGTGTTTCGCATCATGGCCAGCGATTACGCGGAATCCTGCCTCATGCCGCGGGTTTTGCGTCAAATCCGCGAGCAGGCGCCGTCAGTCACTCTGGATGTGTTGACCCCGAGCGATGTCAGTTTCGAGGATGTGGAACAGGGCCGGGTGGATATGGCCATCAACCGTTTTGACAAGATTCCCCAGTCCTTTCATCAGAAAACCCTGTGGATTGAATACTTCGCCTGCCTGATGAACGCCGACAACCGGATTCTTCTCGAACCCTTCACCCTGGACTCCTATCTCGACGCCAGCCACATATGGGTCAGCAAAACCGGTTTTGGCGTTGGCGTTGGCGTTAACCCAAAAGATGTCCAGCGCCTGGGCTGGGTCGACGAAGCCCTGTCCCGCATGGGGCGCAGACGACAGATTTCCGTCTTTACCCGGCATTACCAGGTCGCCATGTTGCTGGCGGAGCAGCATGATCTGATCGCGACACTGCCCAGCCGCGCCGCCTGGCTGCAGAAAAACAATCCGGGGCTGGTGGTCAAGGTGCCGCCCTTTGATATCCCCCCCTTTGAATTGAAAATGGCCTGGAGTCCGCTGTTGCAGCACAATGCCGACCATCAGTGGCTCAGGCGGCTGATCGTCGAGGTCGCCGGGGAAGTGGATGCGGAGTTTGCGGAATTTGGCAACCGCTTCGAGGGCGCCGAATAGACAATACAAGCCACACCCGAACCTCAGAGTGGCAGTTGGCGCAACTCCTGTGAGTTTCTCCCGGTATCCCACATGCGCTGAAACTCTTCCTGCAGGCGTTTGACCCGCCCCGGGTCGCTGAACCTGGCAAACCCTTTCGGAGCGTCAAACTTGTGCCGGTACACCAGGCCCTCGCGATCGGCGATCAGGAAGGGCTGTTCGGCGTTGGGGTAATCCGGGTTGACCAGGCGCAGCTCGATTTTACTGGGTAGCCGGCGCATGAGTTCCACCAGCTGATGCCGGCGTTTGACCAGCGGCTGGTCGTCGTGGATCAGAAGCCGGATTTCGGTGAGGCGGTGACGCCGCGCCAGCGCGGACAGGATTTCGCGAAGACGCAGACGGTCATACAAGTCGTGGTGCAGAGCCTGGTCGTAGAGCCAGAGACGCTGCCCGGCCTGCCCGGCCACTGAATCCACCAGGTCTAAGGCGCTGTCTTTCCGATCGAAAAGCCAGGTTTCCCGGTCTTCCCCCAGAAGCATCGGACAGGGGCGATCCTGCCAGTGCTCGATCACCTGATTCGGCGCCAGGCAGCGCATGTCGACATGTGGAATGCCAGCGTCGTCATAGGGCTCTGAGCAGACGTGAAAACCGGAGCGTTGGTAAAAGGCGATGGCGTCGGTTTGCGCGGACAGCCAGATGTCGTTGAAGTCCGGCGCCGCCTCGGTCACCAGGTGACGCAGAAGTTGCTGGCCGAAGCCCTCGCCCCGGTACTGGGGCAGAACCGCCATGCGCCCGATCCGGGCGGTTTCGGTGATCGAGGGGTAAAGGCGAGCGACAGCCACGGGTGTGTTGTCGGGGGTCAGGGCTAAGTAATGATCGGCGATGGCGTCGGTGCCGTCCCATTCCAGGTCGGGCGGTATTTGCTGTTCTTCAATAAACACCGTCTGCCGGATGTCCTTAACCGCCCTGGGTGCCAGCTGCCAGCTGTACTTGCGAAAGTTCAGTGTCATGTCAGGCTCCCGTTGTCAGGCGTTATTCCAGATACAGATGGCCCTGATTGATCAGGTTGCACAGCAGGCCGCACAGGGCCGGGTCATCCTTTATGTCGGCCAGATCCCGCGCGCAGATCCGGTTGCCGCGGCACAACTGCGGCGCCAGTTGCCGGGCGTCGCCACGCAGTATGAACTGCTCGCCGTCCACGAACAGCGCAGTGTCTTGCTCAAACTCATGATAGGCGAATCGGGAGCCCTCATTCCAGCGCAGCGCCAAACCCTGTGCAATGGCGTCGTGGACGTCGCTCGCTTGCACCGGTGGCTCAGCCGGTTCCAGAAGCTCGGCGTTCTTGGGGGAGGTAGAGAACTGGCCGAACCAGAGCGCCAGCTGGCGGCGGTCATTCAGGCGGCTGGCGATCACTTCATGAACGCGAGTAAGGGCGTCGTCCGAAATGGCGCCCGGATTGTCCTGGCATTCGAGCTCGGGGTCGGCCAGTGGCTGACCGGCGCCGGGCTGGCTGCACAGGAAATCCGAGAAACCCGTCAGTACATCGTCCACCGAAGGCGCGCGAAAGCCGATGGACAGGGTGATGCAGTCATCCTCGGCAATGCCGTGATGGCCAACGCCCGGCGGCAGGTACAGCATGTCCCCCGGGGCCAGGGTGACAGTTTCCTCGCCCTGCCAGTCGCTGAGTATCCTCAGGGGGGTGCCCTCGACCCGGGGGGAGCTGTCGTCGCAGCGGCCACCGAATGTCCAGCGCCTGTGGCCTTCGGCCTGCAGCAGGAACACATCGTACTGGTCGAAATGGGGGCCGACGCTGCCGCCGACCGGGGCGTAGCTGGCCATGATGTCGTCCAGGCGCCAGTTCGGCACAAAACGGAAGTGCTCCAGGATGTCCGCGGCTTCCGGTACCCAGTGATCCAGCCCCTGGATCAGCAGGGTCCAGTGGCTTTCCGGCAGCGCCTCGAAACGCTCAGGAGGAAACGGGCCGTTGTGCAGTTGCCAGGGTTTGCCGCCGTCATCCTCGATGACAATCCGGGATTCCACGCCGTCTTCGCAGGCCATTCCGGCCAGTTCATCGGCACTGACCGGGCTGGTGATGCCGGGAAAGGCCTGCCGGATAACCAGGGGCTTTTTTTGCCAGTAATCCCGCAGGAATTGGTCTGCGGGCAGTCCGCCGGGAAGCTGCATGATTCAGATGTCCCGGGCCTGTTGATCGGCATTGCCAATATAGTTGCCGGGAGTCAGCGCCATCAGGTCTGCCTTGGCGGCTTCGGGAATATCGAGGGAATTCACGAAATCGTGAATCAGCTCAGGCGTCATGGCTTTGCCGCGGGTCAGTTCCTTGAGCTTCTCGTAGGGCTTTTCGATCTGGTAGCGCCGCATCACGGTCTGGATGGGCTCGGCCAGCACTTCCCAGGCACGGTTGAGATCGTCGTCCAGGCCGGCGGGGTTGATTTCGAGCTTGCCCAGGCCCTTCAATGTGGCCTCGTAGGCAATCAGGCTGTGAGCGAAGCCCACCCCCAGGTTGCGCAGTACGGTGGAGTCGGTCAGGTCACGCTGCCAGCGTGAAATGGGCAGCTTGGCCGACAGATGGTTCAGGAGTGCGTTGGCGATGCCCAGGTTGCCCTCGGAGTTCTCGAAGTCGATGGGGTTGACCTTGTGGGGCATGGTGGAGGAACCCACTTCGCCGGCCACGGTTTTCTGCTTGAAATAACCCAGCGAAATATAGCCCCAAAGGTCCTTGTCCAGATCCATCAGGATCGTGTTGAAACGGGCGATGGCATCGTAAAGCTCGGCAATGTAGTCGTGCGGCTCGATCTGGGTGGTGTAGGGGTTCCAGTCCAGCCCCAGGTCTTCCACAAAAGCCCTGGCCACCAGGGGCCAGTCGACAGAAGGATAGGCCGACAGGTGAGCGTTGTAATTGCCGACGGCGCCGTTGATTTTGCCCAGCAGCTCCACCTTGCGGATCTGGCCGGCCTGGCGCCGCAGGCGGTGCACGACATTGGCAAGTTCCTTGCCCACAGTGGTGGGCGAGGCGGTCTGGCCATGGGTGCGCGACAGCATGGGCTGGTCGGCATGGCTGTGGGCCAGTTCCGTGAGGCGGTCCAGAAGTTTGTCGATGACCGGCAAAAGGCCATGGTCCAGGCCTTCTCTCAGCATGAGGGCGTGGGACAGGTTGTTGATGTCTTCCGAGGTGCAGGCGAAGTGGACAAATTCGGTGACAGCGTGAAGTTCGGGCACCCCGGCGATTTTATCCTTGATGAAGTATTCCACGGCCTTGACGTCGTGGTTGGTGGTGCGCTCGATGGTCTTGACGCTTTCGGCGTCGGTCAGACTGAAATCGGCGATCAGGTTGTTCAGGGCCGCGTTGGCGGCGGGGGAAAAGGCCGGCACTTCGGTAATTTCGGGATGAGCGGCCAATTGCTGGAGCCAGCGGATTTCGACGGTGACACGATTTCTGATCAGGCCATATTCGCTGAATATTTCGCGAAATACGCGGACTTTCTCGCCGTAGCGGCCATCGACCGGTGATACGGCGGTCAGGGCAGTGAGTTCCATCGAAAACCTCTCAAGTGATAAACAGGCGCCGTATAATACATCACCTTTACCCCAGATTCAGTCGTAAACTGAACGGTTGGCCTCTTCGGAGAGCTCGCGGGCCTTGGCGATGATCTTGCCGCGGAAGAAGATCAGGTGCCAGCGCCGGCCTCCGGTCTGGCGCCAGAGCACGGCCGATCGTATGCCCGCCAGCAGCAGGGCGCGGACACGGGCGGCGTTGTCCTCAATCTGAAGCTGTTTGGGATCGCCGGTGACCTGAATGCGCATTTTGAAGGTGCTGATGGTGTCAGCATAGATCGAGGCCAGGTTGGCAATCAGATTGGTGTGGGTGTAACCAAAATGCCGCGCTGTGTGGCGGGCCTGATCAATGCGTTGGGCAACCATCTCAAGCATCTCGGGATTTTTGTTGAGCTTGGATTCCAACTGGATCAGGTTAAGGCCGTAACGCAGGATGTCCACGTCCTGGCGCTGGCTTTGCTGACTCAGAACGCTGACCAGGGCGGCCAGGCCTTCACGCAGATCTTTGAGTTCGCCATACACCGCCAGGGTGGACTCCGGATTGGTGGCAAACAGGGAGCGCATGCTGGTCTCCAGAGACGATTCCGCGCACTGGCCCTGGTGAGCTACCTGTTGCACCAGGGTGGCTGCCTGAAAGACGCCGGCCAGGGCCAGGGTTTGATCGTGAAGGGATCGGCTCAAGAGAAACTGCCTATTGTTTGGGTCTTGTATGGCGTTTGTGCCGGTACCGGGTCGTGATCACGCCAGGTTTGTTCGATAACCCCGCCGCCAAGGCAGACGTCGCCCTGATAAAACACCACCGATTGTCCCGGAGTCACTGCGCGCTGGGCGTCATCGAACACCACTTGAGCGCCGGCTTCCGTGACGGTGACCTCGCAAGCCTGGTCGGGCTGGCGGTAACGGGCCTTGGCCATGCACCGAAAATTTTGCGCCGGCGCTTCCCCTGCGATCCAGTCCACCGGCCCGCTGAGCAAACCCCGGGAAAATAACAGGGGATGCTGCTTGCCCTGAACAGCGATCAGGACATTGCGCTTCAGGTCTTTTTCGGCGACGTACCAGGGAGCGTCGCCGTAGTGACTGAGCCCCCCGATACCAAGCCCCTGGCGCTGGCCGATGGTGTGATACATCAGACCCTGGTGGCGGCCAATGCGGATGCCGTCCGGGGTTTCGATATCGCCGGGTTGGGCCGGAAGATACTGCTTGAGAAAGTCCCGGAATTTGCGCTCGCCGATAAAGCAGATGCCAGTGGAGTCTTTTTTGTCATGGGTGACAAAGCCTTGATCAGCGGCAATCTGGCGTACGACCGGCTTTTCGATCTCACCGACAGGAAAGAGGGTGCGGGCAATACGATCACCTGCCACGGCGTGGAGGAAATAGCTCTGATCCTTGTTGGGGTCCAGCCCCTTGAGGAGTTGGGCCTTGCTGCCGTCACTGGCGAGCGGCCGCTGACGCGCGTAATGGCCAGTGGCAATATAATCGGCACCGAGGGTGACGGCGTAGTCCAGAAAAGCCCGGAACTTGACTTCTTTGTTGCACAGAATGTCGGGGTTGGGGGTTCGGCCCGCCCGGTACTCCGTCAGGAAGTGTTCAAACACCCGGTCCCAGTACTCGGCCGCAAAGCTGGCGGTGTGTAACTCGATGCCCATGCAGTCGGCTACTGACTGGGCGTCGGCGAGATCGGTCAGGGCGGTGCAGTATTCGGTGCCGTCGTCTTCGTCCCAGTTCTTCATGAACAGGCCTTCCACGGCATACCCCTGGGATTTCAGGAGCCAGGCGGCAACGGAAGAGTCAACGCCACCGGACATGCCGACGATGACGCGGGTCTGGGAAACGGGTTCATTCATGATTCAGCCAGGATTACGGGTGTGTTCAGTTTGGACAAACCGGGGTAAACAGCCCCTCTGGAGTCGCATTCTATCACTTTGTAGCGGAGTTCGCCCGCCCCTCGGCAATAACATCCAGTGGAAAGCGCTGTCCGTTCCGGTAATCTTCAATGCACTGCAGGACCAGCGGACTGCGAAGGCTCTGGTAACGTTCACGGACCTGCTCCGGCGTCAGCCAGTGGGTCGTGATGATGCCGGTATCGAGTTGATCGGTGATCTTCTCCAGCGCCCGGGCGATAAAACAGAAGCGGTAATAGGTCTCGCCATTGGAGGGCGCCTTGAACCGGTAGACCCCGAGAAAATATTCCGGCTCAACCCGCCAGCCGGTCTCCTCAAGGGTTTCGCGACAGGCCGCCGCGAGAATGGACTCATCTTCTTCCACGTGCCCCGCGGGCTGGTTAAAGACAACGTTACCCCCGCTGACTTCCTCCACCAGCAGGAATCGGCCTTCGGGATCCTCAACAATGACGGCAGCCGTTACATGGGGTGTCCAGGTCATACAGGCTTCCTTTTTGTCCTTTTTGCGGGCCGTTTCGTTTGCCGCTGCGCTTGCGGCAAATGGACGGTACGGGTGCTGCAAGCGCCGGGGGCAAGATTATCCAGGCACCATTCTCCAATACCATAACGAATAAGCCGCAGGGTGGGAAAGCCGACCGCCGCTGTCATTCGGCGAACCTGGCGATTCCGGCCTTCAGTGATAGTCAGGGTAAGCCAGCTGGTGGGCACGGATTGGCGTTCCCGCACGGGGGGATGGCGCGGCCAGAGTCTCTCCGGCGGCGGCATGCGCTCGGCCAGCGCCGGCCTGGTGGGGCCATCTTTAAGCGCCAGGCCGGTACGCAAAAGCGCAAGGGCCTGCTCGGAAATGACCCCTTCAACCTGCACCCAGTAGGTTTTAGGCATTTTGCGACCCGGCGCCGCAATTTTCTGCTGAAGTTGTCCGTCATCGGTGAGTAACACCAGGCCTTCGGAGTCATAATCCAGTCGACCGGCGGGGTAAACCTGTTTCAGGTTGACAAAGTCAGCCAGGGTGCGTCGTCCCTTTGAGTCAGTAAACTGGCAGAGCACGTTAAAGGGCTTGTTCAATAAAACCAGGGTGGCCACAGGCAACAGATCCAGATGCGAGTTCAAGGCTAAGCGCAGAGGGCTCAGGGGATTAACCGGCATGCTACAAAAAAACGGGTGGGAGTGCACCGCCTGGCTTCTCGAATCGGCGGTCGGCGTCTGATTGCCCCGGGCAATGTTGGCGACCTGTTTCTTGCATTGAAGTACGAAGGGGATGGTGACTGATTAAACAGGCAAGCGCCCCTCGTCCACTGAGGAGCGCTGCCTTGGCGGAGTCAGTGTCGCAGGGCTGGCATCTCGGGTGAGACTCTGCCCCGGCGCGTCTGATTCTCCATTTCACGCTGTATGAGCGTTTGAACAACGGGCATACTGTTTATATCCCGTATTCGTCAGTTGTTTGCCACGCGTTGCCGAAGCGTATAATCCACATCCGCTTCGTGACTTGCGGTGCTTTGGCCAGGCGCACTTTCGGCGCTGGCGTCAGCGGGCAGAATGTTCACGGCGTGAATGCCCTTGTCACTGGGCTTTTTGTCAAACGTTACCGCCTGACCGGCCTTCAGTGTCTTATAGCCGTCCATCTGAATTGCTGAGAAGTGCGCGAACAAGTCGTCACTGCCCCCATCTTCGATGATGAAGCCATAACCTTTTGCGTTGTTGAACCACTTTACCTTGCCATTTGGCATGTCGAACTCCTTGTACATGATTGGGCGAGCTTTTTTTGTTTTTAAGTGGTAATCCACTTGCTCGTTATGGTTTGGGAAAAGCAACCCTGCCGATGGTAGGGTTTCCCTGTTTCGAGACTTACGAGGGGTTGTTACTACCTCTATGCTCCTGCGCAGTGACTTTAACCATCACTGTAATTGTTACTTTTGAATATAAAACAACCAGTGTCAACAGGGTTTTCACACAAGCGTGACTTAAGTCAATTACGCTGGTTGCAGAGGGGGTGGAAACGGTATACTGGCCAAAAAATAGGCTCTGCCTTGAAAACCGCAAGGCGGGTAACCATCTTTATAACAGGTAACAAACTTCGGCAAGAATCATGCGTATTATTAATCAATCTCGACTAGTATTGAATCAAGGGGGCAGTGAAGAGCCCGGGCGTCGCGACGATCTTTCGGTTGCGCCTGAAAAGCCAGCGCTGGAGCGGCCTGCACGTTTCAGAGTAATGCTGCTTAATGATGACTACACGCCGATGGAGTTTGTGGTAGAAGTATTGATGACGTTCTTCGGCATGAATGAAGAAAAGGCGACGCAGGTGATGCTGCTCGTCCATACACAGGGAAAAGCTGTATGTGGGGTGTATACCCGTGACATCGCGGAAACGAAAGCGGCTCAGGTGAACCAGTACTCTTCGGAGTGCGATCATCCGCTGCTATGCGAGATCGAACGTGCGGACTGACAAACCTTGGGGTGGCACATGCTAAGCAAAGACCTTGAAATGACCCTGAATACAGCCTTTAAGAATGCCCGCGACAAACGTCATGAATTCATGACTGTCGAGCATCTATTGCTGGCTCTTCTGGACAACGACTCCGCCCTCGGCGTACTGAAAGCCTGTGGCGCGGACCTGCAGCGTCTGCAGGACGAACTGACCGAGTTTGTGGACTCCACCACGCCGCTGATCCCAAGCAGCGACAGTGAGCGCGAAACCCAGCCAACCCTGGGCTTTCAGCGCGTGCTGCAGCGTGCGGTATTCCACGTGCAGTCATCGGGTAAAAAGGAAGTCACCGGTGCCAACGTATTGGTGGCCATTTTCAGTGAACAGGAAAGCCAGGCTGTTTACGTACTCAAAAAACAGAACATTGCCCGCATCGACGTGGTGAATTTTGTGTCCCACGGCATTTCCCGTGTGCAGGGCTCGGAGGACCAGGAAAGTTCTGACCCTCAAGCCGGCGAGGAAGCCGGAGAGGAAGGCGGCGGCACCAAGCCGCTGGAGAGCTATGCCACCAATCTTAATGAACAGGCCAAGCAGGGCCGTATCGATCCATTGATCGGTCGCGAGCACGAAGTGGAGCGGGTGGTGCAGATTCTTGTGCGCCGCCGCAAGAATAATCCGCTGCTGGTGGGCGAAGCCGGCGTTGGCAAGACCGCCATCGCAGAAGGTCTGGCCCGTCGCATCGAAGACGGCCAGGTGCCGGATGTGATCGCCGACGCTGTGGTTTATTCTCTGGATCTGGGTGCGCTGCTGGCAGGCACCAAGTACCGCGGTGATTTCGAGAAGCGACTGAAGGGCCTGCTGGCGGAGCTCAAAAAAGAGAAGCATGCCATCCTGTTCATTGATGAGATACACACCATCATCGGTGCCGGTTCGGCCTCCGGCGGTGTGATGGACGCATCGAACCTGCTCAAGCCCATGCTGAGCTCCGGTGAGATTCGTTGCATCGGCTCGACAACCTTTTCGGAATTCCGCGGCATCTTCGAAAAAGATGCGGCCCTGGCTCGTCGCTTCCAGAAAATTGATGTGAACGAACCCAGCGTTGAAGACACCTATCAGATTCTGAGAGGGCTCAAGCCTTACTTTGAACAGCACCACGACCTCAAATACACGGACCGCGCCTTGCGAGTGGCAGCGGAGCTGGCTGAGCGTTACATCACCGACCGGCACCTGCCGGACAAGGCGATTGACGTGATTGACGAGGCCGGTGCCCGGCAGCGCCTGCTACCCGAGGCAACGCGCAAGAAGGTCATTGAAGAATCCGCCATCGAGGATGTGGTGGCTATCATCGCGCGCATTCCGCCCAAGAGTGTGTCTTCAAGCGACAAAGACGTGCTGCGCAATCTGGAACGCGATCTCAAAATGGTCGTATTTGGTCAGGATCCGGCGATTGAATCCCTGTCCACAGCCATAAAACTGGCCCGTGCCGGCCTTAAGGCGCCAGAGAAGCCCGAAGGTGCCTTCCTGTTTGCCGGCCCCACCGGTGTCGGCAAAACCGAAGTTACCCGGCAGTTGGCCAAGGTGCTGGGGATTGAGCTGGTACGCTTTGACATGTCGGAGTATATGGAGCGCCACACGGTCTCCCGCTTGATTGGTGCGCCTCCGGGTTATGTCGGTTTCGACCAGGGCGGACTGTTGACCGAATCGGTCAGCAAGAGCCCTCACTGTGTCCTGCTTCTGGATGAGATTGAAAAAGCCCATCCGGAGGTCTTCAACCTGCTGCTGCAGGTGATGGATCACGGCACACTGACCGACAATAATGGCCGCAAGGCGGATTTCCGCCATGTGATCCTGGTGATGACCACCAACGCGGGCGCTGAAAACATGGCGCGCCGTTCCATTGGCTTCAGCCAGCAGGACCACAGCACCGATGGCATGGAAGTCATCACCAAGACCTTCACACCGGAGTTCCGCAACCGGCTTGACGGGATTATTCAGTTTGCCGATTTGCAAAAGGATACCATCACCTATGTGGTGGACAAGTTCCTCACCGAGTTGCAGGCGCAGCTGGATGAAAAGCATGTGGTGCTGCATGTGGACGAGGATGCGAAGCAATGGTTGGCCGAAAAGGGCTACGACGTCACCATGGGCGCCCGACCGATGGCCCGCCTGATACAGGACAAAATCAAGCGGCCACTGGCTGAGCAGATTCTGTTTGGGACGCTGTCGGAAAGAGGCGGTGAAGTGCACGTGCGGCTGGAAGACGACGAACTCAAATTCGAGTATGAGGCCGAGCCGGCCGAAGCCGTCTGAGGTCAATCAAGACTGTCGTACCACAAAAAAACCACGGTGATGAGCCGTGGTTTTTTTGTGGGTGAAACCGACGTTCAGTTATGGGCCCAAATGCGGGCGCCGGTTTCAGCGGGCGCGGTATACGATGCGACCCTTTGACAGATCGTAAGGTGTCAATTCGACCTTGACCTTGTCGCCCGTCAGTATGCGGATGTAATTCTTGCGCATCTTGCCGGAGATATGGGCAGTCACCACGTGGCCGTTGCTTAACTCGACCCGGAACATGGTGTTGGGCAGGGTATCAAGGATTACCCCTTCCATTTCTATGACATCTGTTTTCGCCATTCAGTAAAAACCTCGTTTAGTCGTCGTATTCTTTGGGATGCTCTGGTAATGCGGCATCCAGTGATAAACCGGAGACAGCGAACAGTCGCTGACGCTTAATTCTAAATAGTTGGTAATTCTGCCTGAATTCCGGACGTTTGGCAAAAGCCGCACCGTTACAGGGTCAGGCGTTTTGTATCACCGAAAGGGGTGACATCAGGTTACTGCGGGGTACGGCAAACAGGCATTGTGTGCCGATTCAGGCGGATAGAAAAGCCCGGCCCTGGCAATGCCCTGTTATCCCGGGCATCGCTCTTGCGGTAATTACGCATCAGCCAGTGTCTGCCAGCGTCCGTCAATCAGCCCTTCGATGGGCCGAAACCGGGTTTTGTAGCTCATCTTCCGACAGTTGCGAATCCAGTATCCCAGATAGACGTGAGGCAGATTGCGCCGGCGGGCCTCCTCGACTTGCCAGAGCACAGCCAGGGTGCCCAGGCTGCGAGAATCCTCGCCCGGCGCAAACACGGTGTAAATGGCCGAGAGGCCATCATCGAGAATATCAATAACACCGAGGCCAATGAGCTCATCGCCTTTGAGCATCTCCAGAAAAACACTTTCTGTAGCACCTTCGACCAGGAAAGACGCGAATTGTTCCCGGGAAGGCGGGTACATGTCGCCATCAGAATGCCGCTCTTCAATATAACGGGCATAGAGGCTGTAGTAACGCTCGCTGAACCGGGCCGGTACGAGGTTGAAGTTCAGATCATCGTTACGTTTCCAGACCCGCCGCTGGGACCGGTTTTGACTGAAGTCCCGGACATTCAGACGTACCGGCACACACGCATTGCAGTGTTCGCAATGGGGCCTGTAATAATGCGAGCCGCTTCGGCGAAACCCCAGAGCCGTCAGTTGGCTGTACAGCCTTTTGTCGACATTGGCACGGGGGTCGACAAACATGGTGGTGGCCTCACGATCTTCAAGGTAACTGCACTCGTGGGGGGGCGTTGCAAAGAAAACGAGTGTTTTCAGGCTGCTCATAGGCTATCAGGCCTCGACACAATGGAATGTTACTGTCAGGGACTTTGCGTTCATTCCTGTTTCTGGCCTTGGGCAGGCCATTGCCACTGCATTTTCCAGGACGCCTGCTCGGGCTTTTGGTCAACGTTCGCTTTCAGTCTATCCAGAAATTCGCGACGCGGGCGGGTGCGGGCGCCCATTGTCAGCAGGTGATCGCTTTCTACCTGACAGTCCATCAGGGCATAGCCCCATTGGTCAAGTTGTCTGGCGATGTGGACCATGAGTATTTTAGAGGCGTTGGTTTCGGTGGAGAACATGGATTCACCAAAGAAACAGCGCCCCAGCGCCACGCCGTAAAGTCCGCCCACCAGCTGGCCGGCCTCATTCCAGGCTTCAAAGGAATGGCCAATGCCTCGTCTGTGAAGGCGCGTGTAGGCCGCTATCATGCTGTCCGTGATCCAGGTGCCTTCACTGCGCAGGTTCGCGCAAGCCTCGATAACAGACTGGAAGTCCTCATCCACAGTGATGCGCAGACTCTGGCGATTCAGTGCCCGTCGAAGGCTTTTGGAGATATGAATATCTTTTGGAAACAATAAACAGCGGGGGTTCGGCGACCACCAGAGAATAGGCTGATCCTCCGAGAACCAGGGAAAAATCCCGTTGCGATAAGCCAGTACGAGCCGTTCGCAAGACAGGTCTCCGCCCAGCGCCAGGAGCCCGTCCGGGTCATCCAGGGCTTCTTCGGCTGGGGGAAACCATAACTGATTGGGGTCGAGCCAGGGCAAGGAGGTCATGGTGGCCTGTATCCGGCGGTCGTGGGGCCGACTGGCGGGCGATCAGGCCCCTGCCAGCCGACGTCCGGTGTTGTGCTGTTATTCGTTCAGGAAGCGGTCGGCATCCAGAGCGGCCATACAGCCAAATCCGGCGGAGGTGATGGCCTGGCGATAGACGTGATCCGATACGTCGCCGGCGGCGAACACGCCCGGTACGCTGGTCTGGGTCGCCATGCCGTTCAGGCCGGAGCGGATTTTGATGTAGCCGTTCTCCATGTCCAGCTGGCCCTGGAAGAGCTCTGTGTTGGGGCGGTGGCCAATGGCAATAAACACGCCTGCCAGTTCAATGTCCCGGGTGCTGCCGTCATCGGTGCTGCGGATGCGCATGCCGGTCACGCCGGTGGCGTCGCCAAGCACTTCGTCCAGGGTGTGATCCCACACAATCTTAACATTGCCATTCTCGACTTTGTCGAACAGCTTGTCCTGCAGGATTTTTTCCGCGCGCAGTGAGTCACGGCGATGAACCAGCGTCACCTCGTCGGCGATATTGGACAGATAAAGCGCTTCCTCGACCGCGGTGTTGCCGCCGCCGATCACCGCGACTTTCTGTTTTTTATAGAAAAAGCCATCGCAGGTTGCGCAGGCGGAGACGCCCTGACCAAGAAATTTCTCTTCAGAATCCAGGCCCAGATACATGGCCGACGCGCCGGTGGCGATAATCAGGGCGTCGCAGGTGTAATCGCCACTGTCACCCTTGAGGCGATACGGACGGTCGTGCAGGTCAGCTTCATTGATGGTGTCGTAGACGATTTTCGTATCGAAACGTTCGGCGTGCTTCTGCATTCGCTGCATCAACTCCGGGCCCTGAACGCCGTTTTCATCCCCCGGCCAGTTATCCACGTCGGTGGTGGTGGTGAGCTGGCCGCCCACTTCAATACCGGTGATCAGGGTTGGCTTGAGGTTGGCGCGCGCCGCATATACGGCCGCGGTATAACCGGCGGGGCCGGAGCCGAGAATAATCAGGCTGGAGTGCTTGCTCTGTGTCATGAGGGGTCTCTCGTTACGGATACGAAGAAATAGTTTAACAAGGCTGGTTTGTTAATTTGGGCGCAAGGGTAACATGACCGAACAGCCGTGCCATTTTGATTGCGCCAATTCCAGCCATTAAACCACGCTATTCATTCAAGCACCGAGACGCTGCTCAGCAACTGCTGCACGCGATCAGCGCTTTTGCCGCTTTCGCCCTGCTCAAGACGGTGTTCGGCGATGGCGGGAAAGACTGCCTGAATGTCGTCCGGAAGCACGTGACGGCGTCCTTCCATGAGGGCCCAGGCTCTTGCCGCGCGGACCAGCCCAAGCCCGGCCCTTGGCGACAGGCCATAAACCAGGCCGGGCATGCGACGGCTTTGCTCCAGCAGCCGCTGCACATAGTCAAGCAACGCCGGTGCGGTGGTTACCCGGGCGGCTTCGGCCTGCAATTCGATCAGATCCGTCCGGTTGAGGTGACAGGTCAGTTGTTCGGTTAATTCGCGTCGGTCCTCGCCTTCCAGAAGGGCGCGCTCGGCCTTTCGGTCCGGATAGCCCAGCCGCAGGCGCATCAGGAAGCGGTCAAGCTGGGACTCCGGCAATGGATAGGTGCCGCCTTGTTCCAGGGGGTTCTGGGTCGCGATCACGAAAAAGGGTCCTGGCAAGGGTCGGGTCTCCCCTTCAATGGATACCTGACGCTCCTCCATGGCCTCAAGCAGGGCGCTCTGGGTGCGGGGCGAGGCCCGGTTGATTTCATCCGCAAGCACCACCTGGGCAAAAATGGGGCCGGGGTGAAACACCAGGTTGCCGGCCTGTTTGTCATAAATGGAAAAACCCAGGACATCCGCCGGCAGCAGGTCGTTGGTGAACTGAATGCGTTTGTAGGTCAATCCCAGCACCCTGGCCAGGGCGTGAGACAGGGTGGTCTTGCCCAGGCCCGGTATGTCCTCAATCAGCAGATGACCCTGCGCCAGAAGGCTGCAGAGGGCGAGGCGGACCTGGCGATCCTTGCCCAGCAAAATACCGTTCAGTTGATTGATGGTGGCGTCAGTCAGTTGATTCATGCAGTGGTTAATCCCGGACCCGTTTTACAATGTCACCGAAGGCGTCTATGCGACGATCCCGGAAGTGCGGCCAGATTCGACGGATAGACTCGCTACGCGCCCGGTCGAGTGTGACCGCAACCACCGTTTCCGTGTGATCATCGGCGCGCGCCAGGAATTCGCCCTGGGGGCCGCAAATAAAGCTGTTGCCCCAGAAAAAAATGCCCTCCGTCTGCGCGGCAGGGTCGGGCTCGGTGCCGACGCGGTTGGGCGCGATCACCGGCAGGTTGTTGGCGACCGCATGGCCGCGCTGGACCGTTACCCAGGCGTCCAGCTGGCGCTCCCGCTCGGCCGGGTCGTCGGTCATGTCCCAGCCTATGGCTGTGGGGTAAATCAGCAGATCGGCGCCCGCCAGAGCCATCAGGCGCGCGGCTTCCGGGTACCATTGATCCCAGCACACGAGAACGCCCAGTCGACCCACTGAGGTGTCAATGGGCGTGAAGCCGCTACGGCCATCATTGAAGGTGGCGTCACCGGGAGTGAAATAGAATTTTTCATAAAAGCCGGGGTCATCCGGTATGTGCATCTTGCGGTAAATACCGGCGATGCTGCCATCACGCTCAAACACCACGGCGGTGTTGTGGTAGACCCCGTTCATACGCCTTTCAAAAATGGACCCCACCAGCACAATGCCGAGTTCGGCCGCCAATGCTGACAGTCGTTCGCTGGTCGGACCGGGAATCGATTCGGCCAGTTCGAAGACGGTGACATCCTCGGTCTGGCAAAAATACTGAGTGGCGTGCAGTTCCTGCAGGACCACCAGCTCGCAGCCGGCGCTGGCGGCGTCCCGCATCAGGCGTTCCGTGGTCGCCAGGCTGATGTCCTTGCTGGCACTGCAATGCTGTTGAATGGCGGCCACCTTTAACGGTTCCGGCGCAACGGCGGCGCTTGGGTCAATGGCGTCTGTCATAGCTCGATCACCCCGGCCGGAAGTTGCATGGTCACGCAGTGCAAGCTGCCGTTCTGGCCCGCAAGCGGCAGACAGTTAACCGGTATCATTTCCCGGTCCGGAAAAATGCCGGCCAATGTGGCGACAGCCTGCTCATCCTGTGGTACGCCGTAAACCGGCACCAGCACGGCGCCGTTGATAATCAGGAAATTGGCGTAGGTGGCGGGCAGGCGCTCGCCCTCCGCATCGTAAACCGGCTCGGGCCAGGGCAGGGCCGTCAGCCGATAGGGCGAGCCGTCGTCCTGGCGGAACTCCGTCAGTTCCTCCGCCATGGCAAGGAGTGAGCCGTAGTGTTCATCGCCGGGGTCGTCGCAGTGGACGTAGGCGATATGATCAGGGGCACAGAAACGCGCCAGGGTATCGATGTGGCTGTCGGTATCGTCGCCGGCCAGATAGCCATGGTTGAGCCAGAGCACGCGATGAGCCCCCAGCGTTGTTTTGAGAAAATCCTCGATTTCGGTCCGGCTTTTCTCGTGATTGCGGGTGGTGGCCAGGAGGCATTCGCTGGTGGTCAGCAAGGTTCCGCGCCCATCGGACTCGATTGAGCCGCCCTCGAGAATAAAGTCAACCTTGCTAAGCGGGGTCTGACCGAATGCGCCTTTTGCTGCCAGTACCTGGTTGAGTGCATTGTCTTTTTTACAGGCGAATTTGCCACCCCAGGCATTGAAGCGAAAATCCAGAAGTCGTGGCCCTCGGGCTCCCGATAGGGCGATAGGGCCGTGGTCCCGGGCCCAGGTATCGTCCGCAGGAGCCTGGACGACCAAGGCGCGGCCCGGTAATTCTCGTTCGGCCGTAAACTGGTTGAACCCGGTCTGCAGGTTTTTAACGATGTCAGGATCTTCACAGCTGACAAGCAGGTGTTCGAAGCGCAAAGTGGCGTGAGCAATTTCGTAAAATACCGGTTCGACTTCGTCAAGCACGTCGATCCAGTCGGTTCCGGCGTGTGGCCAGGTAAGCATGACGGCGCTTTGCGGCGCCCATTCTGCTGGCATCATGGAAGCTTCGGTCAAACCACAATCTCCTTTTGATCTTGCTCGCGGGGGAGCCCATAAAATCGTTCGCCTGAACCGCGAGAGGGTACGGTCGGATGATTCCAGGTATTCCCTCACAACAGGGCCGGGATGATCTGACCACTATGACTGGTGGTTTTCAGCTTGTCGCTCAGGGCGAATAACGGTGTGTATTACTGTATCCCGTTCCAGATACACAACGAAATCCCGGTAGTGCCATTCGCTGATTGGCGGCTTTCCCACCGGGCCTTTGATGCGATCGGGTGAGCCGAACCGGGCACGCACAGCTTTTTTGCTCTGGCCGTGTTGTGGCACCTCCAGATCCTGCCGGTTTTCAGCGCTGGGCCCGATGGGGAGTTTTTGCTGATCCGCCTGAACGCCGCCGGATGCAACGAAAAGTCCGGTCAGCAGCAAGGGGACGACCGTTTTCGAATATGAGTTTGTAGCCTTTTTCATCGGTAGAAGACTCCCGTCATTGGCTGTCCGCCGACCAGCATGGCCGGAGCGAGTGGGGTAAATAAAACGTAATTTCAAAAACAGTTTCCCTGGCCTGATGACCCGTCTGGTTAATCCCCTTCAGCCTCATTCTGTTGCCGGTGGCGAATCTGCCACCGCATGATATGCTTTGCGATCTTTTGCCGGTCAGGCTCGCTAAGCTCCTTGAATTCGGCGTGAAATATGGGTTCAGGGCTGTCGGCATCACTGACATGAAGAATCCTGGCTTTGGCTTCGACCTGAAAAAGTTCGGGGGGCAGCGTCATGCGCAAAGCCACTTTATCTCCGATCGCCAGTGCATTTTCCGGCGCGGTAAAGGACACGCCGCCCTCGCTCAGAGTGACCGGTTGCCAGTCTTCCGGTTGCAACGGATTTTGCTCAAAGGCCATAATGCGCGCCACGGTGTCGATCTTGCTGCTCAGCGTCTTGATCAGATTGCTCATGGCGCGGTCACGCTCGGCCACGCCGGCAAGCTGACTGCGAAGGTCCAGGTCGATCTGCCGCAACTCGGTGCGCAAACTGCCGATGTGGCTCTCCTCAAAGGGGCTGCTTGAGTCGTCGTGGTCGGGGAGTAATTTCCGGAACTCAAGCCCGATGCGATCATCAATACGGAAGTAATCCCGGCGTTCGGTTGGTAAATCAGTGCTCATCCGTGCTCGCCTCGTTAAAACTGCGGAGCAAGAAACTGGTCCGCTTTTAAAAAACAATGGATTCTGCCATTCCGGCAGGCCACACGATATTACCCAAAGCAACGCAATTGTGTGAACGTTAGCGTTTTTTATCTGATAAACGTTATTTTAGCAGCTTCCCAGCGAACCGTAACACCGGCTAGCGGGAAGACACGATGTAAAAACGGGAGGCGGCAGGCCGCAAACCATGTTTAAACCTTTATCGCTGTATGTCGGTTTGCGGTATACCGCCGCCAAACGCCGTAATCATTTCATTTCATTCATTTCCCTGACGTCGATGATCGGGCTGATGCTCGGCGTTGCAGTTCTCATCATTGTTCTGTCAGTGATGAATGGCTTCGACCGTGAACTCAAAGAGCGCATTCTCGGGATGGTGCCCCATGCCGTGATTGAAGGTGATGATTTGCTCGAGAACTGGCAAAAGGTCGATGACATCGCCAGTGAACACCCTTCTGTGATTGCAGCCGCGCCTTTCGTGGAGGGGCAGGGCATGGTCACCGGCGGCGGCAATGTCCGGGGGGTTCTGCTCAACGGCGTTCTGCCGGATGAGGAGCGCTCCGTATCGATCATCGAGAATCACATGATCGAAGGCGAGCTGGATGATCTCAAGGCCGGTGAGTTCGGCATTATAATAGGCAAGCTGATGGCCTCCAGCCTGCGTTTGCAGATCGGCGACAGGCTCACGGTGGTTATGCCGGAAGCATCCGTCACACCGGCAGGTGTGCTGCCCCGGTTGAAGCGTTTTACGGTTAAGGGCATTTTCAGTGTGGGCGCCGAGCTGGACGGGAACTACACCCTGGTTCACATGGACGACGCCGCCCGTCTGATGCGAACCGGCGGCAAGGCCCAGGGTGTTCGCCTGCTGGTGGATGATCTGTTCAAGGCGCCACAAGTTGCCAAAGAAGTTGCCCGGGGCATGGATGGGCGGTTTTTCATATCGGACTGGACCAGAACCCACGGTAACCTGTTCCAGGCCATCCGCATGGAAAAGACCATGATCGGTCTGTTGCTGATGTTCATTGTGGCCGTGGCCGCGTTCAATATCGTGTCGACGCTGGTCATGGTGGTGACGGACAAAAAGGCGGATATCGCCATTCTCCGGACCATGGGCGCCACGCCGGGCCGAATCATGCGCATTTTCATTGTGCAGGGCGCGGTCATCGGTATTTTCGGAACCCTGGTGGGCATGACACTGGGCATTCTTGGCGCCAACAATATCAGCGCCTTCATTTCCTGGCTTGAGGTCATTCTTGGCCATCAGTTCCTGAGCGCCGATGTCTATTTCATCAGCTACCTGCCGTCCCAGTTGCAATGGCAGGATGTCATGGTGATAACCGGCGCGGGCATGGTCATGAGTCTGCTTGCCACTATTTACCCGGCTTGGCGCGCATCCCGCATCGACCCGGCGGAGGCTTTGCGCTATGAATAAACCGGATCGCGCGACCGCGCCCCAGAATCGAGTCATCGAGTGTGAGCGGCTCACCCGCAGCTACAACGAAGGACCGGGTAAGCTGACCATCTTTTCGGATATTTCCCTGCAGGTGGATGCCGGTGAAACGGTGGCGATCGTCGGGAGCAGCGGCGCCGGCAAAACCACACTGCTGAACCTGCTGGGCGGCCTGGATAAACCCTCGTCGGGGCAGATAACCATTTGCGGCCAGGATATTCACCGAATGAACGAAGGCGGGCGCGCGCGCTTCCGCAATCGTTATCTGGGCTTTGTCTATCAGTTCCATCATTTGCTGCCGGAGTTCACCGCTCGCGAGAACGTCATGATGCCCTGCGTACTTGGCGGCCTTTCCACCAAAGAGGCCGGCCGCCGTGCCGATGACATTCTGTCCGAGGTCGGGCTGCAAGCCAGGCTTGATCATAAGCCGGGTGAGCTTTCCGGTGGCGAGCGCCAGCGCGTGGCTATTGCCCGGGCACTGGTCAACCGCCCGGAATGTGTCCTGATGGATGAGCCCACGGGTAATCTCGACGACAGCACCGGTGACAGCGTTTTCCGCCTGATCGAGTCACTGCGGGATCAACTGGGAATCGCATTTGTCGTTGTGACTCACGACATGACCATGGCGCGGAGCCTGGGGCGTGTCTTGCGGCTGGAGCATGGGCAACTGGTGCGGGAAACCTGAAGCCACTGGTGCCCAATGCATCGCCGAATTAACCAGGCGGGCCACTAGACGGGATGGCGGGTGCCGAGGCGCTTGCGCCAGTCGGCGCGAACCTTCCTGCGCCAGATAAATTGCAGCACCGTGTAGCTGATCAGGGCGGCCAGAGCGCCCAATATCACCGATCCCAGGTAGAGCGGAGTTGCGATGTCCAGGATACGGGAACTGAGCCACTCCACGGAAAGCTGGAATTCGGACGTGGTCACCGGCCGGTTGAGGAGCCAGGAGCCGAATTTATAATTGAAGTAGAACATGGGCGGCATGGTCAGAGGGTTGCTTATCCAGACCAGCACTATGGACAGAGGCAAATTGGCGTTGAACCAGATAGCGCAAACCGCTGCGGCAAGCATCTGGAACGGCACCGGCATAAAACACCAGAAAATGCCGATCATAAAAGCGCGGGAGACGCTGTGACGGCTAATGTGCCACAGATTGGTTTCATGCAGGAGTTGACCCAGAAATTGCATTGACCGCATCGCCCGGATTTTTTCGGGGGATGGCAAATGGCGTTTCATGAACTTCTTCGGCATGTCGACCGCCTGCCTGCTGCGAGTGACTGGTGAAGCACCCGGCTGAGTGGGAGCGAAAAGCTTCCGTGGTTTAGTAACAGGACAAGGATTGTCCCGGGAGTTAGCGTGTACGCACGGATCGCGTCTTTTTCATGCGGTGTCATATTACTGTATTACAGCGGTGTCATTCCACCGTCGTCGGCCTGGCTTCCTGCAGCCCTGACCGGTGCCATGGTCGTGCTGCTATACGGAGTCCGGGCCCGAAGTGGATCGCTGCAAATCGTGGCACTGCTGCTTGTCGGTTTCACATGGGCGGTGTGGCATGCGGCTGAGCGCTTGTCCGTGAGTCTTCCGATCGCCGCTGAGGGCGAGGAGCAGGTGGTGGTCGGGCATTTGTGCGATATACCCGCCCCCGGCAGTTACGGCAGTGTGAGGTTCAGTCTTTGCGTTCACCAGTGGCAAAGCGGCACTGCGTTGGCGCCGGGCCGTGATTTGCCCCGGCGATTGCGGCTGAGCTGGTATGGCGATGACGCCATGCTGGACCTGCCCGCCCTGATGCGTGTCACTGTGCGCCTTAAGCGCCCCCACGGCGCAGTGAATCCGGCCGGCTTTCGCTATGAAAGCTGGTTGTTCCGCAACAATTATCGCGCGACCGGTACGGTTCGTGAGCTTCAGCCCTGGCTGGCCGGCGACTGTAAGCTGACCTGCGCCTTTCACAGTCTGCGCCGGAATCTGGCCGCAAAGCTCTCTTCCGGACTGGAAGGCAATGAACATCATCCCCTTGTGCAGGCCCTGTTGCTCGGTAACCGGGGCCATATGACGCCGGACCATTGGCGAGTCCTTCAGGCCACCGGCACTATTCATCTTGTGGCAATTTCCGGACTTCATATCGGTCTGATTGCGATTGGTCTCGGGCTGATGGTGCGGGTTCTGCTCGCAGGGTTACCGCAGCATCGGTTGGCGCCTTCCCGCCGGCGCGCGCTGGCCTTCGCAGTGGTGGTGACGGGCAGCCTGCTCTACGCTCTGGCTGCAGGCTTTACGGTGCCCACCCAAAGGGCCTGGTTAATGGTTGTTATGGCCAGTTGGCTGCTGTTTCGTGCCGGCCGTCTGGCATCTGGCGCGAGCTGGCTGGTGGCACTGGGACTGGTGCTTCTGATTGATCCCTTCGCGCCCCTGGATCGGGGCTTCTGGCTGTCTTTTTCCGCCGTGGCAATGCTCTTGCTGGCCTTCTCCGGACGCCTGCGGGCCCCGTCCGCGTTAACAGCCCTTGTGATGGCCCAGAGTGTGATATTCGCCGGCCTCTGGCCGATGCTGAGCGTTATGGACCAGGCACCGGCAACCCTGGGCTGGCTGGCCAACCTGGTGGCCATCCCCTGGCTGTCACTGGTTGTAATGCCTGTGCTGGTTCTGGGTGCGCTGCTGCTGGCGCTTTGGCCGTCACCGACCCTGGTGGGCATGGTCTCCCAGGGCTTCGACGGGGTTCTGACGGTGCTCTGGTGGTGGCTTTCCCTGCTCGCGGACTGGACGGTGCCAGGTTTGTCAGCGGGCTTGGCTGGCGCCATCGTGGCGGCGTTATTGGTGCTGAGCCTGGTTCTTGTGCCAAACCGGCGGGCGCGCCTGGCGGGTGTTGTCTTGCTGACAGTCTGGCTGGCACCTCAGCTTCTTTATGAGGAGCCCGAAGGGGCTGACAATGTTGTTGTGCCCCGGCCGGAACTCTGGGTCTTCGATGTGGGGCAGGGGCTTGCGGTTATGCTGCGCCACGAGGATAAGGTGCTGCTTTACGACACCGGCCCGGAAACGGCCTCCGGTTATTCCGCCGCCGCCAGTGTGCTGGTGCCCTCATTGCAAAAACTTGGAGTGGCACGAATCAATACACTGATCATCAGTCATGGCGATCGGGATCACGCTGGCGGCCTGGTACCGCTGTTCGACGCCCTTGCCGTAGAGGCTGTTGTGTCCGGCGAGCCGAAACGGCTGCAGGAACGCTACCCGGACCTGGTGTTGCCAAACCTTCAGCACTGCCGCCCTGACTCGGTTGGGTCGCTTGGTGACGTAAGCGTGACACTTTGGCAGGATGAAGTTGCCCGACCGACCGCGGCCCGACCGGACAGCAATGATACCTCCTGCGTTGCGGTGCTGGGTTACGACGATACCGACGTCATTCTGCCCGGTGATATCTCCAGCTCCGTGGAGCAGCGTTTTATCGCAAGCGGCCTGATTGCACCGGTTGCCCATCGAATCCTGGTTGCCTCCCATCATGGCAGCAATACTTCCTCCGGCACGGCCTGGGTACGCGCATTACAGCCCGATGCCGTGGTTTACACGGCGGGTTATCAGCATCGTTATGGCCATCCTCACCCCGATGTCAGGGCGCGCTTTGCCGGTGCCGGCGCCGCGGCATTCAATACCGCTTATGCCGGCGCCCTGCGATGGCGCCTGGGTGGGGAGGTGCCGTTGCTCAGTCGTTGGCGCGCCGACGCGCCTTTCTGGATAAGGCGCCCCGAGTCCCATTGGCTTGCGGTCGATGAACCACCGTCCGATTAGGCTGTCCATCGAGGGTGTGGCGTGAAGCGGTGGCTATGCTAAAGTAGCGCCGCTTGCCAATAAACAGGGAGACCAAGCGTGTTCGAACTCTTGAAAGCGGGTGGCATCATCATGGTGCCGATTCTCGCCTGTTCCATTCTCGCTCTTGCCATTGTGCTGGAGAGGTTCTGGACGCTGCGCACCAGCCGGGTAACGCCTGAGACCACCATCAACGATTTGTGGCGTTCGATCAAAAAGAAAGAGCTTAACGGCAAAAAGCTGAAAGCCCTGCAGGCGTCTTCGCCCATGGGCCGGGTGCTGGCCAGCGGACTGATGAACGCCAAGCACGGCCGCGACATCATGAAAGAGAGCATTGAACATGAGGCCAGTCAGGTTATTCATGAGTTAGAGCGCTTTCTCAATCCCCTTGGCACGGTTGCCACCATTACACCCTTACTGGGCCTGCTAGGTACGGTTGTTGGCATGATCAAGGTGTTTGCCGAGATCCAGCTGGCGGGTGTGGGTGATGCGGGCAATCTGGCGGGTGGCATCTCGGAGGCCCTGATGACCACCGCTGCCGGCCTGAGCGTGGCGATTCCGGCTCTCATCTGCCATCGTTATTTCATCCGTCGGGTGGACGCTCTGGTGGTGGGTATGGAGCAGGAGGCCATCAAGTTGGTCGAAGTGGTTCATGGTGACCGCGAAATCAACGTGGAAGGAGCCTGACGGCCGTGAAGTTCAAGCGCCAGAGAAGCCAGGAAGTCGGAGTCGATCTGACGCCGTTGATCGATGTGGTCTTCCTGTTGCTGATTTTTTTCATGGTCTCCACCACCTTCACGCGCGAAAGTCATCTGCAGGTGGAGCTGCCCAAAGCCGACGCCAGGCCGGCGGAGTCGGAAACGCGCCAGATCGATGTGGTGATCAATGCGCAAGGGCAGTATTACGTCAACGACAAGCCGCTGATCAATAATCAGCGTGTCACCCTTGAACGCGCTGTCAAAGACTTGACCACCGGCGATAACAGCCTGCCATTCATTATTACCGCCGATGCCCGTACGCCGCATCAATTCGTGGTGCGCGCCATGGACGTTGCCGGCACACTTGGTTTTTCAAAGCTCAGCATCACCACCGAACGGAATGTCAATGAAGGCTGATTCCATCCCGGCGGCAGCCGTCGCGCCGGAAACGTCAAACTGGCAGACCTACCGGCGCCTGCTGGCTTATGTTAAACCCTTCTGGGTGGCATTTGCGCTGGCGATTGTGGGCAATATTATCTATGCCGCTGCCTCAACGGGCATGGCGGCCGCGATGGAATACGTCATCGAGGCGCTGGAGAACCCCAGCCCGGAAAACCGCATTTTTCTCACCGGCCTGATCGTTCTGGTATTCGCTACCCGCGGGGTCGGCACGTTCATGAGCCAGTACTTCATCAACTACGTCGGGCGTCAGGTGGTCAACGCTTTGCGGACCCAGGTATTTGATCGTTTGCTGGCGCTGCCGTCGCATTTTTTCGACGCCAATTCGTCCGGGCGGCTGGTATCCAAGCTTACATTCAATGTTGAACAGGTAGCCGGGGCCACCACCAAAGCGGTGACGGTGACCCTGCGGGAAGGCTTCACAATACTGGGACTTCTGGGCTTCATGGTCTACACCAACTGGAAGCTGACCTTGATCTTCCTGGCGGTGGGGCCGGTGATCGGCCTGGTGGTCAGTTACGCCAGCAAACGCTTTCGTAAAATCAGCCAGCGAATCCAGAGCTCCATGGGCGACATTACCCACGTCGCCTCGGAGTCCATCTCGGGCTACCGTGTGGTGCGCGCCTTTGGTGGCGAGGAATACGAGCGAGAGCGATTCCGGAAGGTCAGTCACAAGAACCTGAAACAAAGCATCAAGCTGGCCACGGCTCAGGCCATCAGTGTGCCTGCTATTCAATTACTGGTGGCCATCGCAATCGCCTTGCTCGTCTGGACCATGCTGTCCCCCGCCATTCTCGGTGAAATGACCACGGGTAAACTGGTCGCCTTTATTACCGCGGCGGCGACCATGGCAAAACCCATTCGGCAGATCACATCGGTTCATGCCGAGATCCAGAAAGGTGTTGCGGCAGCGCATGACGTTTTCGGAACCATCGACGAGGACCCCGAACCCGACCATGGCACCTACGCCCCGGACCGTGTCGCCGGCGATATTGAGTTCGACAATGTGGCGTTTCGCTATGGCGAGGAACTGGACAATGTGCTCGAAAATATCAACCTGACTATCCCGGCGGGCCAGAGTATGGCTCTGGTGGGGCGTTCGGGCAGTGGTAAATCCACCCTGGTGAGTCTGCTGCCGCGTTTTTATGAGTATTCCGAGGGTGACATTCGTATCGATGGCCGCTCGGTCAAGGATTTCCGGCTGGATGCGCTGAGAGCACAGATTGCTCTGGTAACCCAGAATGTGGTGCTGTTCAACGATACGGTCGAGGCCAATATCGCCTATGGCTCCCTGCGTTCACGCAGCCGTGAGGCGGTCAGGGAAGCCGCCGCCAAAGCCCATGCCCTTGAGTTTATCGACAGAATGCCGGACGGTCTGGATACCATGATCGGCGATAACGGCGTCATGTTGTCCGGCGGCCAGCGCCAGCGCCTGGCCATCGCCCGTGCGCTTCTGAAAGACGCGCCCATCCTGATTCTGGACGAAGCCACGTCGGCACTGGATACCGAGTCCGAGCGTCATATCCAGGCCGCCCTGGATACGGTCATGCAGGGCCGGACCACGCTGGTGATTGCCCATCGCCTGTCCACCATCGAAAAAGCCGACCGCATACTGGTCATGGAAGCCGGTAAAATTGTCGAGTCGGGCCGGCATGCCGAGTTGCTGGCCCAGGGCGGTGCCTATGCCAGATTACACCAGATGCAGTTCAGCGAGCCCGCATGACCGGCTGGGTTGATCGTCTTTGGTATGGTTCAGGTCGGCCACTCTGGCCACTCTGGCCGCTGGCGCAGCTCTACCGGCGGGTAGCGGCTTCCCGGCGCGAAAAGGCACAGCTTGATCAGGCCTCCCTGCCGGTACCTGTGATTGTGGTGGGTAATATCACTGCCGGAGGCACGGGCAAATCACCACTGACGGCCTGGCTTGTTGAGACTCTGCTTGAGGAGGGCTGGCGGCCGGTTATCCTGAGCCGGGGCTACCGGGGCAAGGCTGAAAGCTACCCCTTGTTGGTCGATGGTAATACGGACGCGGCGGCGGGAGGTGACGAACCGGTCATGCTGGCGCGTCAGACCGGCTGCCCGGTTGTGGTGGACCCGCGCCGGGTGAGAGGGGCGCAGTGGGCAATTGCCCGGAATCTTGGCAATATCCTGGTTTGTGACGACGGGCTTCAGCATTACGCCCTGCCGCGGGATATCGAATTGGCGGTTTTTGATGGCCAGCGCGGGCTTGGTAATGGCGCGCCCATTCCAGTGGGCCCCCTCAGGGAAGATCCCGAGCGCCTGGCACAGGTGGATTTTGTGATCGGAAATGGTGGGGTTCTGGAGACTGTTGCCCACCCGGCGCAATATCTGATGACGCTGGCGCCGACGGCGCTGCGCCGTGTTGCCAGTGGCGAAGCAGGAAACGCTGAAACCGAGCCCCTGGCGTGGTTGCAGGGCCGTCCGGTTCGGGCTGTTGCAGGCATAGGCAACCCGGAGCGGTTTTTTGATACGCTCAGGTCGCTCGGTGCCCGGGTAAGGTCGATGGCTTTGCCGGACCATCATGATTTTTCTCGATCAGACCTTGCCGTCGAGCCGGGGGAACATCTGGTGATGACGGCGAAAGATGCGGTTAAATGCCGGCACATCGCCCACGACCGCTGTTGGGCGCTGGAAGTAAAGGCCCGGTTGCCGGAGGCGTTCCGTGCGGCTCTGCTGGCGAGGCTGGCGCAGGTGTCGGCGGGAAATCAGAACCCCTGACCATCGCATCGACTCTGAGCGCGAATCAGGCAATCGTAAAATTAACGACAACGGGTGTGGATCATGGACAAAAAACTGGTGGCCCTATTGGCCTGTCCTGTGTGTAAGGGTGACCTTCATCTGGATCATGAGAAGCAGGAGCTTGTCTGCCGTAATGATGCCATGGCGTTCCCCATCCGCGAAGGCATCCCGGTGATGCTGGCGACCGAGGCCCGAACCCTGACCACGGACGAGCGTCTGGAAAAGAAACGTTAAAGTCTGCGAACCGCGAGAGCCGTTGATGTCATTTACCGTTGTCATACCCGCCCGTTATGCCTCCACTCGGTTGCCGGGCAAGCCGCTGGCGGATATTGCCGGCAAGCCCATGATCCGGCATGTGGTCGAACGCGCTCGCGAGAGTGCCGCCGGACGGGTGGTCGTGGCCACTGATGATGAAAGAATTTACCGCGCCTGCGAGAGCTTCGGGGCGGAAGTGGTGATGACCGCTGCAAACCACGCCAGCGGCACGGATCGGCTGGAAGAGGTGACTCGCAAGCTCGCCCTGACCAGCGACGCAAGGGTGGTGAACGTTCAGGGTGACGAACCCCTGATTCCGTCCGCCTTGATCAATCAGGTCGCGGCTAATCTGCAACTCTATCCCGACGCCGCCATCGCCACATTATGTGAGGAAATTACCGACGCCAATGCCGTTTTTGATCCCAATGTGGTCAAAGTGGTGTTTGATCATCGGGGTATGGCCAGTTATTTCAGCCGCGCGCCCATTCCCTGGGCCCGGGATCACTGGAACGACGCGGCTGGTCGGGCCGTTCTGCCGCAAAAAGCCTGTTATTATCGCCATGTGGGTATTTATGGCTATCGGGTGAGCCTGTTGCGGGAATTTGTTAACTGGCCGCCGGCGCCGCTGGAACAGCTGGAATCCCTGGAGCAGCTGCGGGCCCTGCATCAGGGGGCCGGAATTCACGTAGGCATCGCCGCCGAAGCGCCCCCGGCGGGGGTGGACACCGAAGCGGACCTGTTGCGTCTGCGACAAATTCTGGAAGCGCGAGGCGGGTAAAGACCGGTCATTAAAGACCAGCCCTCGGTCCAAAAACCCATAAAAAGGAGCCTTGTCTTGGCCAAACCCATTGTTAGCGTTCTGTTTGTCTGCCTGGGTAATATCTGTCGATCGCCTTCCGCGCACGGTGTTTTCCAGCAGGTACTGGAGAAAGCCGGTGCCGCTGACCGGGTAAGGGTGGATTCCTGCGGCACTGGCGATTTTCACATCGGCAAGGCGCCGGACCAGAGAGCCATAGCGGCCGCCCGCAAGCGCAACATTGATATCGATTCATTGCGCGCCAGGCAGTTTGAGCCGGCGGATCTGAAGCAGTTTGATTATATTCTGGTGATGGACCGGCATAATCTGGAGAACATCCGGGACATCTGGCACCGCTATGGCGGCACCCAGCCAGAGCTTTTCCTGGGTTATGGTCAGAGTCATGACGTGGATGAAGTGCCTGACCCCTATTACGGTGGAGAACAGGGCTTCGAGCGGGTACTGGATCTGATCGAAGATGCCAGCCAGGGTCTGCTTCGCGATATCCGGGAGCGCCATTTTTGAAAGACAGTGTTCGCAATGAAATTCTGGAAGATGTCGATCTGAGCGCTATGACCAGCCTTAGGCTGCCCGCGCAGGCTCGTTATTTCGTTTCGGTGACCGGCATCAGCGACTTGACGGAGGCTCTGGCCTGGGCCGCGACGGAAGGCCAGGAAACTCTGCTTCTGGGCGGCGGTAGCAATCTGGTGCTGGCGGGTGACTACAACGGGCTGGTGATCCGGATGGCGTTCCCGGGGCGGCGTTGGGAAGACGTCTCTGAAGAGACGGCAACCCTCGTGCTGGGCGCGGGAGAGAACTGGCACGAGGCGGTCATCCATGCAGCCTCCGAGGGTTATCGCGGTATTGAGAACCTGGCATTGATTCCCGGCAGTACCGGCGCAGCGCCTGTGCAGAATATAGGGGCTTATGGCGCGGAGCTGAAAGATACGCTTGTTTCAGTGACAGCTTATGACTGTGGCATTGGCAAACCGGTTACTCTGTCCAATGCCGACTGCCGTTTTCGCTACCGTGACAGCCTTTTCAAGCAGGAACCGGGACGTTACATCATTGTTGAAATCCGGCTGGGCCTTTCCCGCACCCGACCTTTCACGCTGGGTTACGGGGAATTGAAAACCTGCCTTGGCGATTGCCCCGGGCCGGGAAGCCTCACGCCCTTGCAGGTGGCCGAAGCCGTAATGACCGTCAGGCGCCGGAAGTTGCCGGACCCCGATCAACTGCCCAATGCTGGCAGCTTTTTCAAGAACCCACTGGTTCCCCTGGCGCACTGGAAGCGGTTGCAAGCCCGTTACCCGGCAGTTGTTGGTTTCCCCGGGGAAAGCACCGCCAAACTGGCCGCGGCCTGGCTGATTGACCAGTGTGGCTGGAAAGGGTATCGAGACCGCAGGGTGGGTGTCCATGACCGGCAGGCCCTCGTTCTGATCAACCACGACGGCGGCACCGGCGACGAGCTGCTGGCATTGGCTGAGCGCATTCAGGAAGATGTAAAGAACCGTTTTGGGGTGGCGCTTGAGGTGGAGCCCCGCATCATCCGCTGAGGGCCCCGTGCCCCCCACGGAGCTCATCCGGCTTAAAGGCCGCGCCTTGGCGAGGCGTTCACCAGGAAGGGCACGGCTTCTTCGATCGGAATGTCCTGTTTCTCCGCATCCTTGCGACCTTTGTATTCCAGGGTGCCGGCTTCCAGACCGCGTTCGGACACCACAAGACGGTGGGGAATGCCGGTCAGCTCCATATCAGCGAACTTCACGCCCGGGCGCTCGTTGCGGTCATCCAGAAACACATCGTAGCCGGCCTGCTGCAGGCGCTCATAAAGGAGTTCGCCCGCTTCCCTGACCACCGGCGACTTGTGGCCGTTCAGGGTGACGATGGCGATCTCGAAGGGCGCGATGGCCTCGGGCCACAGAATGCCCCGGTCATCGTAGTTCTGCTCGATGGCGGCCGCCACAATCCGGGACACGCCAACGCCGTAACAGCCCATTTCCAGAAACGCGCTCTTGCCGTTCTCGTCCAGAACCGTGGCGTCCATGGCTTTGCTGTACTTGTTGCCCAGTTTGAAAATATGACCCACCTCGATGCCCCGGCGGATTTCCAGGGTGCCCCGGCCGTCAGGGCTGGGGTCGCCTGCGACCACATCCCGCAGGTCCTCGACCCGGTCGATCGCGACATCGCGCTCCCAGTTCACGCCAATCAGGTGATAGCCTTCCCGGTTGGCGCCGCAGACAAAGTCCGCCAGATGAGCGGCACTGCGGTCGACAATAACCGGCACTGGCAGCTTGACCGGACCGATAGAGCCGGGTGTGCCGCCTGTCGCCGCCTCGATTTCTTCGCTCGTGGCCATGGTCAGTGGCTCGGCCACGCCTGGCAGCTTTTCCGCCTTGAGTTCATTGAGCGAGTGATCACCCCGCAGAACCAGGGCAACCAGCCCGGTTTTGCCGTCTTCGCCCGCCTCACCGTGCACCAGCAGGGTCTTGAGGGTTCGGGTTGAATCAATGCCGAGAAATTCGGAGAGCGCGGCAATCGTGGTCTGGCCCGGTGTGGCCACTTCCGTCAGGGTTTCCGACGGCGCCGGGCGCTCGCCCGTCGGTGCTTTGGCTTCGGCTTTCTCGATATTGGCGGCGTAGTCGCTGTCCGTGCTGAATACGATGGCGTCTTCGCCGGAGTCCGCCAGCACGTGAAATTCATGGGAGGCGCTGCCGCCGATGGCGCCGGAATCCGCTTCCACCGGCCGGTATTCCAGCCCGATACGGTCAAAAATGTTGCAGTAAGTGCGGTGCATGACCTGATAGGTCTCGTCCAGGGAGTCAGTGTTGAGGTGAAAGGAGTAGGCGTCTTTCATGATGAATTCGCGGGCACGCATCACGCCGAACCGGGGACGGGTTTCATCCCGGAACTTGGTCTGGATTTGGTAGAAGTTGGCCGGCAGCTGCTTGTAGCTTTTCAGCTCGTTGCGGATCAGGTCGGTAATCACTTCTTCATGGGTGGGGCCGAAGCAGAAATCGCGGCCATGGCGATCCTGCATCCGCAGCAGTTCGCCGCCGTAGAATGTCCATCGGCCCGACTCCTGCCACAGCTCCGATGGCTGGATTGCCGGCATCAGCACTTCCTGGGCGCCGCTTTTGTCCATCTCTTCCCGGACAATACGCTCGACCTTGCGCAGCACCCTCAGGCCCATGGGCAGCCAGGTGTAGAGGCCGGCCGCGAGCTTACGGATCATGCCGGCCCGAAGCATGAGCTGGTGGCTGATAATCTCGGCGTCTGAGGGGGTCTCTTTCTGGGTGGCAATCAGGTAACGGCTTGCGCGCATCTTGTTTTCCGTAGCGGTTGATCAGAATTTAAGTTATCGGTTAATCGTTACATTGTACGGAGCCCGGGCCCCAAGGTACAGATTGGCCGCATGCCCCGGCTTTGGTCCCGGGCCGGGGCTACAAGGTTGAAAATGCGCCGCAGAACACAGTTTTCGGGCCAGCTCAGGAAAGATAACCCAGGGGCAGGGCGGTACTGTCCAGCACCCGCCGCAGCACAAAACTGGAGTGTACGCCACTCACGCCTTGAATGCGGGTGATGCGATTGAGCAGAAACTCGTGGTAATGATCCATGTCCGGCACCACGACTTTCAGCATGTAGTCCGCGTCCTGGCCGGTTATGAGGTAGCATTCCTGGACTTCGGGATAGTCGGCCACCTGTTTTTCAAAAGCCGCAAACCGCTCCGGGGTGTGACGGTCCATGCCGATCAGGATGATGGCGGTTAGCGACAGCCCGAGTTTCTTGTGATCGAGAATAGTCACCCGACCCAGAATAATGCCGGCCTCTTCCATGGCTCGGACCCGGCGCAGGCAGGGAGAAGGCGAGAGCCCGACCTTATCCGCCAGTTCCTGATTGGTCAGCTCGCCATTTTTCTGAAGGGCTTCAAGAATGTGGCGGTCAATTTTATCCAGTCTGATCAGTGTTTTTTCTCTTTTCGGCATAAAATTCTACTTTTAAATTAAATTGAGGCTATTGCTGCCAAAATATTACGAAATAAGCTCAAAAAAGCAATCATTATTCGTCTTTGAAGGCGTACCATGTTGTCAATGAATCAAATTTTGAATCGCGCCCTGTCATCGGCGCGCAGACCACCAACGATTAGGAATCAACACCATGGCTTTTGACCATCACAAATATGTTCCCTTTCAGCCGCTCCGTAAAACCGATCGTCGCTGGCCGGACCGTGTTATAGAAACGGCGCCCCAGTGGTGTGCCGTTGATCTTCGGGATGGCAATCAGGCATTGGTCAAGCCTATGTCCGTGGCGCAGAAGCAGCGCTTGTTCGAACTCCTGGTCAAGGTCGGCTTCAAGGAAATTGAAATCGGTTTCCCCGCGGCCAGCCAGCCGGACTTCGATTTCTGCCGCAAGCTTATCGAGGAAGACCGGATTCCGGACGACGTCCACATTCAGGTGCTGACCCAGGCGCGCCCTGAATTGATTGCCCGGACTTACGAGGCTTTGGCGGGTGCCAAACGCGCTATCGTTCACGTCTACAACTCCACCTCGAAGGTACAGCGTGAGCAGGTGTTCGGGCTTGATCGCGAGGGCATCAAGGCTATTGCCGTGAAAGGCGCGGAGGTGGTCAAGGCCCATGCCGCCGAGCATCCCGAAACCGAGTGGACGTTTCAGTACAGCCCGGAAAGCTTCACCGGGACCGAACTTGATTTCGCCGCTGACGTGATTGATGCGGTTAACGACGTATGGCGTCCGGACCAGGGCCAGCCGGTGGTGATCAACTTACCCGCCACCGTGGAAATGGCCACGCCTAACGTGTTCGCAGACCAGATCGAGTGGATCTGTGACCGGGTCAAATATCGGGAGCACATCAGCATCAGTGTTCACACCCATAACGATCGCGGTTGTGCCGTCGCTGCCGCGGAGCTGGCAGTGATGGCCGGCGCGGACCGGGTTGAAGGCACATTGATGGGTAACGGCGAGCGCACCGGTAACATGGATCTGGTTACCGCGGCGATGAATCTTTACTCACAGGGCGTGGACCCGAAAGTGGACTTTTCCTCCATGGCGGAAATCACGGATGTGGTGGAAGCCTGCACGGAAATTCCCACCCATCCCCGACACCCCTACGCTGGCGAGCTGGTCTTCACCGCCTTCTCCGGCAGTCACCAGGACGCCATCCGCAAGTGCCTGGCTCGCCGTGCTGAAGACGATCCCTGGGAAGTGGCCTACCTGCCCATTGATCCCCGCGATCTCGGTCGGCGTTACGAAGAGGTGGTACGCATCAACAGCCAGTCGGGTAAGGGCGGTGTGGCTTACATACTCGAGCGCGACTACAACATCAACCTGCCGCGCTGGTTGCAGATCGAATTCAGCAAGGTGGTTCAACGCGAGGCGGAATCGGGTGGTGGAGAAATCGATTCCGACACCATTCACCGTCTGTTTGAAAAGCGTTACCTTGCGGTTAACCCGGACTGGGAATTGAAATCCTACGATCTGCATCGGGATGAAGAGGGCGTTTATGCCCGGGTCAGCTTCGGCGTGGACATTAACCTGACGACCCTTGAAGGCCGTGGTTTGGGGGCTGTGGAAGCGCTGGTCGCCGCTCTGGAGAAAAACCACGAGGTTCATATTGCGGTGGAAGCTTACGATGAGTTTGCTCTGGGCGAAGGCACCGATGCCAATGCCATGGCCTGTATCCGCCTGCAGGTAGACGGCCAGCCCTGCAGCGCCGCGGCCTTGGCGGAAGACACCACCTCCGCGACCTTGCAGGCGCTGTTGTCAGCGCTTAGCCAGAAAATCCTGTCGCCCGGCGCACAGAGAATTGCCGATGAGATCGCTGTTTCGCTGGATGCCTGATTTACCGGCAGCCTGGGACCTTAGTGACAAAAAAAACCGGCACGGATGCCGGTTTTCTGTAATCCAATGCCCGTGAGGGGCAATGGACGAAAAATGCCACCTCAGACCGGGGTGACATTCTCCGCCTGTGGTCCTTTCGGGCCCTGGGTTACCGTAAACTCCACCTTTTGACCTTCGGTCAGAGTACGAAAACCGCTTGCGTTGATTGCGCTGTAATGAACGAAAACGTCACTGCCGTTATCCTGGGCGATAAAGCCAAAGCCTTTGGACTCGTTGAACCACTTTACGTGGCCAGTTTTGGTATCAGACATTGAAACTTTCCTGTATTTCCGAGATTTTATGCCCTCACGGGACCGTGCAATTGTCGGGATGATGGGCACCCTTAACAACGTACGCTGGAAAAAATCAGGCTGAGGAAGGTGTGACAAGGACTTCAACGACACCAGTGTAACCTGTTCATCGAATACCACTGTTTTTTCACAACAATTTCAGTATAAACCGTGTAACCCCCCCGTCAACGGTTTTTTCGGCATGTAAATCTCGGTTTTCAAGCCATTTTTTGCCACTTTCGGTCATCTGTTACCACACCTGAAGACTCGCCGCTGCCCGTAAGCCCTCAACGCATTTTGACAGCGATTTCAGCGACGGAAATGGTCGCTTATTTCCTCAAGTATGGCCGGGTCATCAATGGTTGACGGCACGGCATAGTCTTCCTGATCAGCAATCTGCCGAATGACCCGGCGCAATATCTTGCCTGAGCGGGTTTTGGGCAGACGGTCCACCACAATTGTTTGACGCAGGCTGGCAATGGCGCCGATGCGTTCGCGCACCATCTCGACCAATTCCTCTTCCAGTTCATCCGGCCGGATGGTGGCCCCGTCCTTGATAAGTACCAGTCCCACCGGCAACTGGCCCTTGAGGTCATCGTGCACTCCGACAACACAACACTCCGCCACGGCAGGGTGAGCGGCGATCACCTCTTCCATTTCCCCGGTTGAGAGGCGGTGTCCTGCGACATTGATGACATCATCGGTCCGCCCCATGATGAAAACATAGCCATCCTCATCCACATAGCCGCCATCTCCGGAAAAATAATAACCCGGAACCGGAGCCAGGTAGGTTTTGACGAAGCGTTCATCGTCGCCCCATATGGTGGTGAGGCAGCCAGGAGGTAATGGCAACTTCACGACCACCTGGCCCTGCTCCATGGTGCGCACGGGCTTGCCCCTGGGGTCGACGATGTCCACGTTGTAACCCGGAGAGGGCACGGTTGCCGAGCCCGGTTTCGCGGGCATGGGCTCTATGCCTATCGGATCACAGCATATGGCCCAGCCCGTTTCCGTCTGCCACCAGTGATCCAGTACGGGAAGGCCGGTTTTTTCGGCCAGCCAATGATAGGTCGGCGGGTCCAGCCGCTCTCCGGCCAGGAACAGGCTGCGCAGTGAGCTGATGTCGTAATGTTCCATGGCATCCGCTTCCGGGTCTTCCTTCCGAATCGCCCGGAAAGCCGTGGGTGCAGTGAACAGAAGGTTAACGCCATGATCCTGGCAGACTCGCCAGAAAGCACCGGCGTCCGGGGTTTTAACCGGTTTGCCCTCGTACATGACCGTGGTGCAACCGGCGAACAGGGGGCCGTAAACAATGTAGCTGTGGCCCACGACCCAACCGACATCCGACGCAGCCCAGTAGACATCTCCGGGCTTGGCATCGTAAACCAGAGACATGCTGTAGCGCAGGGCAACCGCGTGGCCGCCGTTATCCCGCACCACGCCCTTGGGCTTGCCGGTGGTTCCGGAGGTGTAAAGGATGTAGAGCGGGTCCGTAGCCTGCACGGCGACCGGTGCGACCGGATCAGCGATGTCCATGAGTACCGTCCAGTCCAGGTCACGGTCCGGCTGCAGGTCGGCGCTGAGTTGCGGCCGCTGGAATACGATGCAGTGCTCCGGCTTGTGGTCGGCTTCGTTGATGGCCTGATCCACCAGGGGCTTGTAGGCGATGACTCGCTGGATTTCGATCCCGCAGGAGGCCGTCACAATAGCCTTGGGTTCGGCGTCGTTAATTCTCACCGCCAGCTCGTGGGGCGCAAATCCGCCAAAGACCACGCAATGGACGGCACCTATGCGGGCGCAGGCCAGCATGGCGATTACCGCTTCCGGGATCATCGGCATGTAGATAATGACCCGGTCGCCCTTGCTGATCCCCTGGGCGGCGAGGGCTCCGGCAAACAAGGCCACCTGTTCAGTGAGTTCTGCGTAGGTCAGAGAACGGCTTTCGCCGGTGACAGCGCTGTCATGGATCAACGCTTTCTGGTCACCGCGGCCGGCACGAATATTGGCATCCAGGGCCACGTCGCAGGTGTTGAGCACGCCATCCGGGAACCACTCACCGTGACCATTGGATTTTGCTCGCCAGATGACTGAAGGCGGCTGCATCCAGGCAATGTCCTGGGCGCGATCCCGCCAGAATGATTCGGGGTCGTCGATGGAGCGTCGGAACTCAGCGTTGTAACTCATATAGCAACCTCCTGGGCTTGACCTTGACTGGCATCGTTTTCCCGATACCTATCTGAGACTTTAGGGCCTTTGGTTACGAGAACTACTAGACAATGTGCTAAGGCGCGGGTTCGAAGCATCCTGAACGTCTGTTGTCGGGGGGTTAATCCGTGTCACGGAGGCGTCGACAGAGCCCTCGCCCAGCCGAGCCGTGATGCTGTCACCGGGGTTGAGTTCCCGCGCCTTTCGCACCACGGGTATATCGGTCGTCTGCACGATTGCGTAACCCCGGCCCAAAGTGGCCAGCGGGCTGACTACATGGAGTGTTTGGCCATTGTAGGTCAGGCGTTCGCGGCGATTGGTCAGGCCCTGGCGCATACTCTGGGTGAGCCGGGTTGATAGCTGTTGCAGCTGATTTTGACTCAGGGTCAGTTGTCGCGCGGGTGACTGCGCCAGAAGTCGGCTCCGGGCATGGTCGACACGGGTCAGATCACGGGTGAGCCGGGCCTTCATGACCCCTTGTAGGCGAAGGTCCAGTTCATCCAGACGCTGAGCTTTTTCCAGCAATTCCCGGCGCGGATCGCGCAGGCGTGTGGCAAGGTGCTCCAGGCGGGTTGCCATTCGCCGTTTTGCGCCCTGAAATGCCACCAGTAGCCGCTTTTCCTGGTTGGCCAGCAATTGCAGCCAGTCCCGTTGGTCCGGTGATAATTTTTCCGCCGCCGCCGAGGGCGTGGGTGCGCGCAGGTCCGCGACAAAGTCTGCGATGGTGAAGTCCACTTCGTGCCCGACGGCGCTCACGGTCGGCAAAGGGCAGGCTGCAATTGCCCGCGCCACGGCTTCGTCGTTGAAACACCAGAGGTCTTCGAGGGAGCCGCCGCCGCGACCTATAATCAGCACATCGGCCTTGCCGTGAGCCTGGGCTGCCTGAATGGCGGCAATGATGTCTCCGGCTGCAGACAGGCCCTGAACCACAGTGGGGTAAACCGTCACGGCGATGGCCGGAAACCGTCGCTCCAGCACGGTCAGGATATCGTGGATGGCGGCGCCGGTGGGCGAAGTGACGACGCCGATATGAAGAGGCAGGGCGGGAATCGGTTTTTTCCGGGCCGGGTCGAACAAGCCTTCCTGCTGGAGTTTGCGCTTCAGAGCCTCGAAGGCTTGCTGCAAGGCGCCCAGGCCGGCGGGCTCCAGGTGCTCGGCGATGATCTGGAAATCACCGCGATTTTCGTAAAGGCTCACCTTGCCGCGAATGCGCACCTGGTCGCCTTCCTTTGGCGGGGTTATGCGTTGGTTGAAGCCGCGGAACATGGCGCATCGGACCTGACATTTCTTGTCCTTCAGTGTGAAGTACCAATGCCCCGATGCGGGTCGGGAAAAGCTGGAGAGTTCGCCCTCGACCCAGGCCTGCATGAAGCTGGCCTCAAGCAGATGTCGAACCTGATGGTTCAGTTCGCTGACGCTCAAGGCCCGGGGCTGAGCGGTCATGGTGGGTACAGGCGGCCAATCCATAAAGAATTTTCCAAAAAAAATTGAGACAAAAATAACCGGGATTCAAACAGATGCCATGAGGTTGGGTGTTCCCCGGTTTACTGTGAAGCGCTACAGATTTATAATAAATCGATTAAGGGTTTCGTTCGTGATGTTGTTTGCGATGCTCCGTTGCAAGGGCCGGCAAGGCACTACCGGACGAGCCCCAACTCAGTATGTTGAAAAGGCCTGTCCGAATGCTGCGAATTGCCGAAGAAGCTCTTACGTTTGATGATGTTTTGCTTATCCCTGGATATTCAGAAGTCCTGCCTCACCAGGTCAACCTTAAAACGCAGCTTACCAAAGGCATCACGCTGAACGTCCCTCTGGTGTCGGCGGCCATGGATACGGTCACCGAAGCCGAACTGGCCATTGCCATGGCCCAGGAAGGCGGCATCGGTATCATGCACAAAAACATGACCGTTGAGCAACAAGCCGCAGCTGTTCGTAAAGTCAAAAAATACGAGAGCGGCGTGGTCAAAGACCCGATTACCGTGTCGCCCCAAAACACGGTCAGAGAGCTGCTGGAGATCACCAATGCCAATAATATTTCCGGCCTCCCGGTGGTTGATGGTCCTGAGCTGGTGGGCATTGTCACGGGTCGGGACATTCGTTTCGAGGGTCGGCTCGACACTCGCGTAGCCGAAATCATGACACCCAAAGAAAAGCTGGTCACAGCACCGGAAGGTGCTGATCTGGAGGAAGTCAAGAACCTGCTCCACAAGCACCGTATCGAGAAAGTCCTGGTGGTGAATGACAACTTTGAGCTAAAGGGCCTCATCACGGTCAAAGACATCCAGAAAGCCAAGGATTACCCGATGGCGTGTAAGGACGAGCAGGGCCGCTTACGTGTGGGCGCAGCCGTCGGTACCGGCGGGGATACCGAGCACCGGATCGAGGCGCTGGTCAAAGCCGGGGTGGACGTCATCGTTATCGACACCGCACACGGTCACTCCCGTGGCGTGATTGACCGAGTTCGCTGGGTCAAGGAAACCTATCCTGACGTTCAGGTTATCGGCGGCAACATCGCGACCGGCGAAGCGGCTATTGCTCTGGCCGATGCCGGAGCTGACGGCGTCAAGGTGGGCATTGGCCCGGGCTCCATCTGCACCACCCGTATTGTGACGGGTATCGGCATGCCCCAGATCACGGCTGTATCCAACGTGGCGGACGCGCTGAAAAATCGCGGCATACCGGTTATCGCGGACGGCGGTGTGCGCTTTTCCGGCGATATTTCCAAGGCAATCGCGGCGGGCGCTTACTGTGTCATGATCGGGGGCCTTCTCGCTGGCACGGACGAGGCGCCGGGCGAAATCGAGTTATATCAGGGCCGCAGCTACAAGGCCTACCGTGGCATGGGCTCTATTGGCGCGATGGGGCAGGGCTCCAGCGACCGTTATTTTCAGGACGCCAGCAAAGGCACGGACAAGCTGGTGCCGGAAGGCATTGAAGGTCGGGTGGCGTGCAAGGGCCCGATGCGTAACATTGTGCATCAGTTGATGGGCGGCTTACGCGCCTGTATGGGCTACACCGGCAGTGCCACGATGGACGAAATGCGGTCCAAGCCACAATTTGTGCGCATCACTAACGCCGGTGTGAGTGAGAGCCATGTTCATGATGTCACGATCACCAAGGAAGCACCCAACTACCGGGTAGGCTGATCAGAACTGATCACGCCCCCAAATGAAGGGTCCGTTTTGAAAACGGGCCCTTTCTTTTCATACCTGAGGAAACCATGGTTACGAACATCCACGACCACCGCATCCTGATTCTCGATTTTGGCTCCCAGTACACTCAACTGATTGCGCGGCGGGTGCGCGAAGTCGGCGTCTACTGCGAGGTGAAACCTTTCGACATCAGCGAACAGGCGTTGCAGGACTTTAATCCGCGAGGGATTATTCTGGCGGGTGGTCCTGATTCGGTGACCAATCTGGGCGGACCGCGCGCACCTGAGGGGCTTTTTGACAAGGGTATTCCGATTCTCGGCATTTGTTACGGCATGCAGACCATGGCCGAACAGCTCGGCGGCAGAGTCGCAAGCTCGGACAAGCATGAGTTCGGGTATGCTCAGGTCAGGGTTCGCACCGAAGGGCCCTTGCTCGCGGATATCAAGGATCACCTGACTCCCCAGGGCCAGTCGCTGCTGGATGTGTGGATGAGTCACGGCGACCAGGTGGTCAGCATGCCGGAAGGTTTTGAGCTGCTGGCCTCAAGCGAATCCGCGCCTATCGCCGCGATGCAGGATCTGAGCCGTAAGCTGTTTGCCGTCCAGTTTCACCCGGAGGTGACTCACACCTTGCAGGGCAAGCGCATGTTGGAGCATTTCGTGGTCAATATCTGTGGCTGCGAAGCGCTCTGGACACCGGCAAAAATCGTGGAGGACGCGATACAGAAGATTCGCGACCAGGTCGGAGGCGACAAAGTACTGCTGGGTTTGTCCGGTGGTGTTGATTCCTCGGTAACCGCCGCGCTCCTGCATAAAGCCATTGGTGATCAACTGACCTGTGTGTTCGTTGATAACGGCCTGTTACGCCTGAACGAAGGTGATCAGGTGATGGATATGTTCGCCCGCAATATGGGCGTGAAGGTGATTCGCTGCGCCTCGGAAGACCTGTTTCTGTCCCGGCTTGAGGGCGTCTCGGACCCGGAGCAAAAGCGCAAGATTATCGGCAATACCTTTATTGAGGTCTTTGACGAGGAAGCCATAAATATCCGGGACGTAAACTGGCTTGCCCAGGGCACGATTTACCCGGACGTGATTGAATCCGCCGCGTCCAAAAACGGCAAGTCACACACCATTAAATCCCACCACAACGTTGGCGGACTGCCGGAAACCATGAAAATGAAACTGGTGGAGCCGCTGCGGGAGCTGTTCAAGGACGAAGTGCGCCGTGTGGGCCTTGAGCTGGGCCTGCCCTACGACATGGTCTACCGCCACCCATTCCCGGGGCCGGGCCTTGGCGTGCGCATACTGGGGGAGGTGAAGAAAAAATACGCCGATATTCTTCGCCGGGCCGATGCGATTTTCCTTGAAGAGCTTCACCGCGCTGACTTTTATCACAAGACCAGCCAGGCTTTCGCCGTGTTCCTGCCGGTCAAGTCGGTAGGCGTGGTCGGCGATGCCCGTCGTTATGAGTATGTGATCGCACTCAGAGCTGTGGAAACCATAGATTTCATGACGGCGCGTTGGGCTCGCTTGCCTTATGAGCTTCTGGAAACTGTCTCCAACCGGGTCATTAATGAAATTGCCGGAGTGTCCCGCGTCACCTATGACATTTCGTCCAAACCGCCCGCGACCATTGAGTGGGAGTAGTGCTTATTCTGCAGTTTTCTGAGCCGTCTGAATTTTGGGCTGCGACGTCTGACCAAAAACTTGTAAACTGAGGTGACCGGTGAGTGGCAGGGTTGAGCGCGACGGCGTTGAGGTCGACAGGGGTGAGAACGACAGGGGCGAGAGTGAGGTCGTTCAAACCCCTGGTTTTGAATCATGAATAATCCCGGCGACGAACACTGGATGAAGCGGGCGCTGGCCCTGGCAGAAGCTGCCGGCCGCCGACAAGAAGTGCCCGTGGGCGCGGTGGTCGTGCGTGATGGCCGTGAAATCGGGGCCGGTTATAATGCGCCAATCAGTCATTGTGACCCTACCGGGCATGCGGAGGTTCGCGCCCTGCGGGACGCTGCCCGGCGTGAGGGCAATTATCGTCTTTCCGGCGCCACGTTGTACGTAACCCTTGAACCCTGCGCTATGTGTGCCGGTGCGCTGATACACAGCCGGGTTTCCCGGTTGGTGTTCGGTGCCACCGAACCGAAAGCCGGCGCTATTGTCTCCACATTGCGCCTTCTTGAAGCAGACACCATGAACTGGCAGGTTGAGGTTACGGGAGGCGTTCTGGCGCCCAACTGCAGTGACCTGTTATCGCAGTTTTTTGCGCAGCGCCGACGTCAGATTCGGCAGGCGCGTATCTCCGCATCAGGGACCGACTGAGGATCCACCATGAAAGTGCTCGTTACCGGCGGTGCCGGTTATATCGGAAGTCATGTGGTGCGCCAGTTGGGCGCAGCCGGCCATGACATTGTCGTTTTTGACAACCTATCTACGGGTTATCCCTGGGCTGTGACCTCCGGTGAGCTGGTCGTGGGTGACCTGGCTGACCGAGAGGCGTTGGATTCGCTCTTTGAAAGCCATCATTTCGAGGCTGTGTTGCACTTTGCGGCGAACATTGTGGTGCCGGAATCCGTCGCTGACCCGCTCAAGTATTACGGCAACAACACCCGTAATACACTGAATCTGCTCGGCGCCATTAATCGGCATCAGGTGCCTTATATGGTGTTTTCGTCAACAGCAGCCGTTTACGGCATGCCCGACGAAACGGTATTGGTGGAAGACCTGCCGCTGGCGCCCATCAATCCGTACGGTGCCTCCAAGATGATGAGCGAGCGCATGATCATGGACGTTGCTGCGGCATCGTCGCTGAACTACGTGATTCTGCGTTACTTCAATGTTGCCGGCGCCAATCCGGAAGGCCTGCTGGGTCAGGCAACCCCGGAGGCGACCCATCTGATAAAAGTTGCCTCTGAATGCGCCACCGGTGTGCGCGAGGGTATGAGCGTATTCGGAACCGATTATGCCACTCGCGATGGCACCTGCATCCGGGACTATATCCACGTCGAAGATCTGGCCAGGGCTCACGTCATGGCACTGGATTATATGGCCGGTGGTGGCCGCTCCCAGGTGCTGAATTGCGGCTATGGCCGCGGCTTCACGGTGCGTGAAGTGATTGAGGTGGTCAAGCGCCTTTCAGGCGTTGATTTTCCGGTTAAGGAAATGGAACGCCGTGCCGGCGATCCGGCGGCATTAATGGCGGATAATCGCAAAATTACCGAAGTGCTTGGCTGGCAGCCGGATTACGATGATCTGGACACCATCGTCGGGACGGCGCTGTCCTGGGAGAAAACCTGGCAGGCTCGACTTGCAGGCAAACATACATAAGAAGACATTGGATATCGGGGATTAGGGAATGAAAATAACCATTTTTGGGACAGGGTATGTGGGCCTGGTAACAGGCGCGTGCCTGGCCGACGTTGGACATGATGTTCTGTGCATGGACGTTGACGATAACAAAATTGACCGGCTTAAAAATGGCCAGATACCCATTTACGAGCCGGGGTTGGAATCCGTAGTCACCCACAATGTCGAAGCCGGTCGTCTGCAATTCAGCACCGACGCGGAGGCCGCCGTGCAACATGGCATCCTTCAGTTCATCGCCGTGGGTACGCCGCCGGACGAAGACGGTTCCGCTGATCTTCAGTACGTTACGGCCGTGGCAAAAACCATTGGTCAGTACATGACCGACTACAAAGTGATTATCGACAAATCAACCGTGCCCGTGGGCACCGGTGACAAGGTGGTCAGCGCCACTCGTGCCGCCCTTGATCACAGGGGGCTTGATTTGCAATTCGACGTGGTCTCCAACCCAGAATTCCTCAAGGAAGGCGCGGCGGTTAATGACTTCATGAAGCCTGACCGCATCGTGGTGGGTACAGAGAGCGAGCGCGCGCAGGAACTGCTAAGGGAAGTGTATTACCCTTTTAATCGCAATCATGACCGCATGATCTATATGGACCGACGTTCGGCCGAGCTGACCAAATACGCCGCCAACGCCATGCTGGCCACCAAGATCAGCTTCATGAACGAAGTTGCTAACCTGGCCGAGCGGTTGGGTGCGGACATTGAATCGGTGCGCCGCGGTATCGGCTCCGACCCCCGTATCGGTTATCACTTCATCTATCCGGGTTGTGGTTACGGCGGCTCCTGTTTCCCCAAGGATGTAACGGCCCTGTCCCGCACTGCCCGCGACTGTGGCTATGAGTCGCGTCTCCTGAATGCCGTGGAGGCCGTCAACGGCGCGCAAAAACACGTGCTTTTCGATAAAGTCAGCCATTATTTTCAGGGCGATCTGGAAGGCAAAACGATCGCGGTTTGGGGCCTGGCGTTCAAGCCCAACACCGACGATATGCGTGAGGCCTCGGCCCGAACTCTGATGGAGCTGCTCTGGAAGGCTGGCGCCAGGGTTCAGGCATTCGATCCCGAAGCCATGAATGAAACCCAGCGACTTTATCCGGATCAGGAAAGCCTGCAACTGTGCGGCACCAAAGAGCAGGCGCTGAAGGGCGCCGATGCCCTGGTTATCTGCACAGAGTGGAAAGAATTTCGCTCGCCTGATTTTGCCAGCATCAAGGCCGCGCTCCGCGAGCCGGTGATATTTGACGGCCGCAACCTGTACGAGCCGGATATGCTGACCCGCTATGGTTTGACGTATTACGCCATTGGCCGCGGCCGGAATCAGTTTCAATCTCTTGCGCACTGACCCGTGAGTTTTTGTCTGCATGAACGACTGGCCGCGGACACCATCCACCTGGGGCAATCGAGCTTGTGCGAGATCCGTCTGATGAACGATTCAACCTGGCCCTGGGTGCTGCTGGTGCCCAGGCGCGCCGGCATTCGTGAACTGTACGAACTTAACGACGCCGACCAATGGCAGCTTCTGAGAGAATCGTCGGCCCTGGGGCGGGCCATGATGGCTGGATTCTCCGGTGACAAGCTGAACCTTGCCGCCCTGGGCAATCGGGTGCCTCAGTTGCACCTGCATCACATTGTCCGGTTTGTCGAGGATGCGTTCTGGCCGGATCCGGTATGGGGTAAGCAGTCAGCGGTAGCCTACTCGAAAGGCCTTCTGGCGCAGCGACTGGAAGTTCTGGGGCCGGTATTAGCGGCAGTAAAAAGCGTCTAGACGCGACACTCGTCCTTCACGACACGGTTACCCTGATTTTGATGGCGATTGTGTTTATAATAGGCCGCTTTTAAGGGTCCGCCAAAGCTTTGGCGGTGGTTAGATTTTGGGGTGTTAAACATGCCGATCTATGAATATGTTTGTGATGCCTGTGGTTTTGAAAAAGACCTGATCCAGAAAATGAGCGAGGCGCCGCTGACCCGGTGTCCGTCCTGCGAAGCCGAATCTTTTCGCAAGCGCATTTCAGCGGCCGGTTTCCGGCTCTCCGGCACTGGCTGGTATGAAACCGATTTCAAGACAGGCGCGAAGAAAAACCTGACTGAAAAAGGCGAGTCTTCCGGCCCGAAAGACTCGAAGCCGTCGGAATCGAAACCAGATTCAAAACCAAAGTCCAAGCCTTCAGAGTCAGCCAAGAGCTGATTAAACCAATAACGAGCAGATATAACGGGAATGGTATGCGCAGTCATTATTGCGGTGGAATCAATGAATCTCACATCGATCAGGAAGTAACGCTTTGCGGCTGGGTGCATCGTCGCCGGGACCATGGTGGAGTGATTTTCCTGGATCTGCGCGACCGGGATGGCATTTCTCAGGTGGTGTTCGATCCGGACACTCCGGAGAGCTTTGAGCTTGCCGAGAAAGTGCGCAGTGAATTCGTGATTCAGGTCACCGGTAAGGTCCGTCGCCGTCCGGCGGGTACCGAAAACGCCAACATGTCCACCGGCCAGGTGGAAGTGCTGGGCACGGCGCTGAACTTGCTGAATGCCGCTGCCACACCACCATTCCCACTGGATGAACACGTGGATGTGGGCGAGGACGTGCGGCTCAAGTATCGTTTCGTGGACTTGCGCCGTCCGGAAATGCTCAACCGCCTGAAATTCCGCTCACGGGTGACCAGTTACATTCGCAACTTCCTCGACAGCAACGAGTTCATGGATGTGGAGACCCCTATCCTGACACGTGCCACGCCGGAAGGCGCCCGGGATTACCTGGTGCCCAGCCGGACCCAGGAAGGCTCTTTTTTTGCGCTGCCGCAATCACCCCAGTTGTTCAAGCAGTTGCTGATGGTGTCCGGTATCGATCGCTATTATCAGATTGCCAAGTGTTTTCGTGACGAAGACCTTCGCGCCGACCGCCAGCCGGAATTCACCCAGATTGACATCGAGGCCTCGTTCATCGACGAAAATACCTTGATGAACCTGAACGAAACCATGATCAGGGATCTGTTCCGGGATGTTCTCAAGGTTGCGCTGCCGGCGTTCCCTAAAATGCCTTATTCCGAAGCTCTGCAGCGCTTTGGCAGCGACAAGCCGGACCTGCGCATACCGCTTGAGCTGATCGATGTCGCGGATCTGGTCGAGGCGGTCGATTTCAAAGTGTTTGCCGGCCCTGCGAAGGATCCGAAAGGCCGGGTTGCGGCATTGCGTGTCCCGAACGGCAGTCAGCTCACTCGCAAGCAGATCGATGACTACACCAAATACGTGGGCATCTATGGTGCCAAAGGCTTGGCTTACATCAAGGTCAACGACCTGAGCAAAGGCATCGAAGGCTTGCAGTCGCCTATCATTAAATTCCTCGGTGCCGAAGTGGCCCTGGCCATTATGGAACGGGTCAGTGCGGAAGACGGCGATCTGGTGTTCTTTGGCGCAGACAGGACAACCGTGGTCAACGAAGCATTGGGCGCGTTGCGGATCAAGCTGGGCCACGACATGAACCTGTTGACGACGGAATGGGCGCCCCTGTGGGTAGTGGACTTCCCGATGTTCGAAGAACTGGGCGACGGCAGCCTGCACGCGATTCACCATCCGTTTACGGCGCCCTCCTGTACGCCCGAAGAGCTGGTGGCGTCGCCAGAAACGGCCCTGTCGCGAGCCTACGACATGGTCCTGAACGGCACCGAGCTGGGTGGCGGCTCCATCCGTATTCACGACGAATCCATGCAGCAGACCGTCTTCCGCGTGCTCGGCATCGATGAGGCGGAAGCTCGCGCCAAGTTCGGCTTTTTGCTGGATGCTCTGAAATACGGCTGTCCTCCCCACGGCGGCCTGGCGTTCGGTCTTGACCGACTGATCATGCTGATGACTGGCGCTACGTCGATTCGCGACGTGATTGCCTTTCCCAAAACCCAGAGTGCCACCTGCCTGATGACTCAGGCGCCCGGTACAGTGGACGAGAAGCAGTTGCGGGAACTGCACATCCGGCTGCGCAAACCGCCCACGCCCTCGGCCGGTGGTAATATCACCGCGGAAGGCGTGATGAAGGTCGATGAGAGTGGCAATAACTGAGCCCTTGGGCTCAGACAGAAATAAGGCATTCATGGCAATCATACTCGGCGTTGATCCGGGCTCGCGTATTACCGGTTACGGCATTATCCGGTCCGAAGGCCGTCTGACCGAGTATCTCGACAGCGGTTGCATACGCGTTGGCGAAAAGCTCATGGCGGAGCGCCTGCAGACGATCTTTCATAGCCTTGCTACCCTGATTGGTGAGTATCGCCCTGATGAATTTGCCATTGAGCAGGTCTTCATGGCCCGTAACCCCGACTCGGCGCTTAAGCTGGGCCAGGCCCGGGGAGCGGCGATTGTCAGCGCGGCCAACAGCGGCCTGGCCGTGCATGAATATTCCGCCCGCCAGGTAAAGCAAGCGGTTGTCGGCAAAGGGGGCGCGGATAAAACCCAGGTTCAGCACATGGTGCAAACTATTCTTTGTTTGTCCCGCAAACCTCAGGCCGATGCGGCAGACGCCCTGGCAATTGCGCTTTGCCACGCCCACATGAGCCAAAGCATTGCCCGAATATCAACCGGTGGCCGGGTCCGGGGTGGCCGCGTTCGCTCATAATATTGCCCCGGCGCATGTCGGAGGAGTTGCTCATGATTGGTCGTATCCGCGGAGTCCTCATTGAAAAAACGCCAGGCCAAGTGCTCGTGGAGAGCGCAGGGCTGGGCTACGAAGTCGATATTCCCTATAGCACCTTTTTTCACCTGCCAGAAACCGGCCAGGAAGTGACCCTTCACACTCACTTTTCGGTGCGTGAAGATGCCCAGAGCCTGTTCGGCTTTGCGGCCCGTCTGGACAGGGACCTTTTTCGCCTGCTGATCAAGGTCAACGGCGTGGGCCCCAAACTGGCGGTAGCCATTCTGTCGGGTCTCGACGCCCAGCAGTTTATCCGCTGTGTTGAAAACCGGGACCTGAACGCGCTGGTGAAACTGCCGGGGGTGGGTAAAAAGACGGCCGAACGCCTGCTTATTGAAATAGCCGACCGGATCGGCCAACTTGAAGGCCAGTTTATGCCCACGCCCGAGGCCACTGCTGGCGGAAACCCTGCCGCCAGCGCCACGAATCCGGTTTATCGGGCTACGGACGAAGCTGAGGCGGCGCTCGTTACGCTGGGCTACAAGCCACAGGAGGCCGCGCGAGCGGTGAGCAAAGTGGCCAGAGAGGGTGTCAGTCGGGAGGAGCTTATCCGCCTTGCGCTCAAGAACATGATTTCAGCGTAACGTGGTGGTGAACGTGTCAGGAGCGTAACGTGACAGGCTCATTGCGGCTTGTACAATGGCTGACGTTTTATTGCACAGGTAGTTTTATGTGGTTCATGTTTGATGATTGATTCCGATCGCCTCATCTCGGCCAGGCCAGGCCAGTATGAAGAAGTGCAGGACCGGGCGATTCGACCGACCCTGTTGGCTGAATATGTCGGTCAACCGGTGGTTAGTGAACAGATGGATATTTTTATCTCCGCCGCCCGTGGCCGGGAAGAAGCGCTGGATCATGTCCTGATTTTCGGACCGCCCGGGCTGGGCAAAACCACCTTGGCCAATATTATTGCCAATGAGATGGGCGTAGCCATCAAGACCACCTCGGGGCCGGTACTGGAGAAGGCGGGTGATCTGGCGGCCATGTTGACCAACCTGGAGTCCGGGGACGTCTTGTTCATCGACGAGATTCACCGGCTCAGCGCCGCGGTCGAGGAAGTGCTCTACCCGGCGATGGAAGACTACCAGTTGGATATTATGATCGGCGAGGGCCCTGCGGCCCGCTCGATAAAGCTTGACTTGCCGCCGTTCACGCTGGTGGGCGCAACCACCCGGGCGGGCCTTCTGACTTCGCCCCTGAGAGACCGCTTTGGCATTGTCCAGCGCCTTGAATTTTACAACACCCGGGATCTGACCCATATTATCCGGCGTTCCGCACAACTGTCCGGCGTTAGCATCGATGACCAGGGCGCTTATGAAATCGCCCGCCGTTCCCGCGGGACTCCCCGTATTGCCAACCGTCTGCTGCGGCGCGTGCGGGATTACGCCGAGGTCCGGGCCGACGGCAAAATAAGCGAGGCGATTGCCGACCAGGCCCTGAACATGCTGAAGGTGGACAGTTGCGGTTTCGACCATATGGATCGTCGCCTGCTTCTGGCCATGATTGAAAAATTCGATGGTGGGCCTGTGGGAGTGGAAAGCCTGGCGGCCGCGATCAGCGAGGAACGAGGCACTATCGAGGATGTTCTGGAGCCCTTTCTGATCCAGCAGGGTTATATGTTGCGCACCCCAAGGGGCCGCATGGTGACCTCTCACGCCTATTTGCATTTTGGTGTGTCCGTGCCCGGCGGCCCTGAGGAGGACTTGCTTGATTGATGCTGACGATAAGAGTCCACCGTTTGAACTGCCAATCCGGGTCTACATCGAGGATACAGACGCCGGCGGCGTGGTTTTCCATCCGAAGTATCTGCATTTCATGGAGCGTGCCCGGACTGAATGGCTGCGCAGCCGGGATGTGAGACTCAGAGCGGGCATGACTGACAATATAAGTTACGTGGTTCAGCGGGCATCCATCCATTATGCTGTGGCGGCTTATCTTGATGAAGAATTAAGAGTCACGGCGGATCTGGTTCGCTGCGGCAAAGTCTGGATGGAATTCCACCAGCAAGTCTTGCGGGTGCCCGACGGCGTGCTGGTGGCGGAAGCTACCATCAAGATTGCCTGCGTGGCGCTGGATAGCGGCCGGCCCCGCAGATTGCCTGCGGCCATACTTGCGCTCGCGCCACTGCCGGGACGACCGGATTAATCATTTGAAAAGCCAGGAGTAAAAGGTGGATTCAGAACTGTCAGTTTGGTCTCTTATTGCCGACGCCGGTGTGTTGGTTCAACTCGTCATGCTGATACTGGCGTTGGCTTCCATTGTGTCCTGGGCGCTGATTTTTCAGCGCGCCCAGGTGTTACGGAAGGCCAAGCGCGCGCAGTTGGCATTCGAGGAAAAATTCTGGTCCGGCATGGACCTGGGCCAGCTATACCGGGATATCAACGCCGAGCCCACGCCTTTTTCGGGCATGGAGACCGTCTTCCGGGCCGGTTTCAAGGAGTTCTCCCGTCTGCGCCAGCAAAGCCGTGATGCCGATGCCGTTATGGATGGCGCCCAGAGGGCCATGAGGGTAGCTTTTTCCCGTGAGCAGGAACGCCTGGAGGCGCATCTGCCGTTTCTGGCCACGGTAGGTTCCACCAGTCCCTATATCGGCCTGTTCGGCACTGTCTGGGGTATCATGAACTCTTTCCGCGGCCTGGCTCAAGCGCAACAGGCGACGCTGGCGACAGTGGCGCCGGGGATCTCGGAAGCGCTCATTGCCACGGCCATGGGCTTGTTTGCCGCTATCCCGGCGGTGGTTGCCTATAACCGTTACGCTGCAACATCCGACGCGTTGCTGAAAAACTACGAAACCTTTGCCGAAGAGTTTTCCAGTATCCTGCACCGTCGGGTGTACAGCGGCGACAAGACGACAGCCGCCTGAACGAGCGGTTATTCCTGAGCGAGTGGGAAGACTATGAGCATGAAAGGTATGGGCATGATGCCCAAGGCGCGGCGCAAGCCGATGTCGGAAATCAACGTGGTGCCCTACATCGACGTTATGCTGGTGCTGCTGATCATCTTCATGGTGACGGCACCCATGCTGACCCAGGGCGTCAAGGTGGACTTGCCTCAGACCCAGTCCGATCCGATCCAGCCGGAAAAGGATGTGGAATCCGTTATTGTGTCGGTGGACGCTAACGGCGCTTATTTCCTTGACGTTGGCGGTGACGGTGGCTCGCCCATGTCATTGACCAACATCAGGGAGCAGGTCGGCAAAATAATGGCGGGCCGGCAGAATGGCGAAGTGTTGGTCAGAGGCGACGAGTTTGTCGAGTATGGTACCGTCGTCAGGCTAATGTCGGTATTGCAGGCAGCCGGCGCAGCCCGCGTGGGCCTGATTACCGAGGACACCCAGGTTGAGTAAGGGCCCATAGTCTGTGACTGAGCGAATACGCGAAATTAGCAGCACCGGGGTTCCGGCGTGGAAGTCACCGGTGGCGTTGTCAGTGTTTCTCCATGCGCTGATTATCACGCTGGCCCTGATAAGCTGGGACTGGATGGTGCCGGACAACGAACCTGCGCCCAGCAATATTTCGGCACGCCTTGTGACCGACCAGCCTGCACCTGGTCCAGAACCCGAACCCGAACCGGAACCGCCGCCACCACCACCGCAGCCGGATCCTGACGAAGAACGCAAAAAGCAGGAGGATGCGGAGCGCAAGCGCCAGGAGGCTGAGCGCCAGGAAGCTGAGAAAGCAAAAGCCCGCCAGGCCGAAGAGGAAAAGCAACGCCAGCAGCAAAAACGAGAGGAGCAGGCACAGAAGGCCGAGGCCGCCGAGAGAGAGCGGCAACGCGAGGCTCAGCAAGCAAAAGAACAGGCCGCCGAAGCCGCCCGTGAAAAAGCCGAAGCCGAGGCTAAAGCCCTGGCACAGAAAAAAGCCCGGGAAGAGGAGGCGCGGCGCGAAGCTGAGCGTAAAGCTGCCGAGGAAGAGCGCCGGCGCCAGGAGGAAGCCGCCCGTCGTGAACAGGAAAGGCTGGAGCAGGAAAGGCTGGAGCAGGAGCGCAGGGAGCAGGCCAGGCGTGAGGCTGAAGAAAAACGCCGCGAGGCCGAACGGCGTTTGCAGGAGCAGGGGTTGGAAGCCCTTGCCCAGGAAACCCGTGAAGACCGGCAGGCTGCTGAGCGTCGGCGTGCGGAGCAGGCGGCAGCGGAGGCCCGCCAGGCCGAAATGCTGTCCGAACGGGAAAAATTTCAGGCCCTGATTCGGCAGAAACTGTCCCGTGCCTGGTACCCGCCGGGTTCGGCGACCGAGGAAATGGCGGCCACCCTGCAGATAACCTTGTTGCCTACCGGGGAACTAGTGACTGTAAAACTGGTCAATAGCAGCGGCAACTCTGCGTTCGACAACTCGACCTTGAGCGCTGTCAGAAGCATGGACCGGTTCCCGGTACCTGACAGCCGGGATACCTTTGAACGTTACTTCCGGCAGTTTACGATTGAGTTTAATCCGGAATTACGGAATTAATAGTGAGCACATCAATGACATCCAAGGCAAGCACAGCGATGAAAACCGGAGTGAACCAGAGCCTTCCGACGGCGCTGTTGGCAGCCTTCGCCTCGGGGCGATTGCTTGTCGTTGCCGCCTTGCTGATCAGCCTGGCGGCGCCGGCACAGTCTGAGCTGCTCATTCGTATTACCGAGGGGGCCGATTCGGCCATTCCCCTGGCTGTGGTGCCCTTTGCCACGTCCGGCGAACTGCCGGCAGAAGCGGATGTGGGCCAGATCGTCCGGGACGACCTGGCAATGAGCGGAGAGTTCAAGCCGCTGGCCTCAGAGCGCATGCTGAGCCTGCCATCCCGGGGGGAGGATGTGTTTTATCGTGACTGGAATCTGCTGGGGCAGCGCTACCTGCTGGTGGGCGAAACCAGCCGGGCGGGCGACCAGGTCAACGTCCGTTACGAACTTTTTGATGTCAATCGCGAAGAGCGTTTGATGGGCGAGACGGCCAGCTCGTCGGTTGGGGGGCTGCGCAGCCTGGCCCATCACATCAGCGACAAAGTTTATGAGGCCATCACGGGCATACCCGGCGCCTTTTCGACCCGGCTGGCGTTCGTTACCCTGGAAATGGAGGGTGATAAACGCAGCTATAAACTGCAAGTCAGTGACGTGGATGGCAAGCGCGCCCGGGTTCGGCTGGAGAGCGACGAACCCATTATGTCGCCGAGCTGGTCGCCCGACGCCCGAAGCCTGGCGTATGTGTCCTTTGAAACCGGTCGGCCGGCCATCTACACGCATGAGCTGGCCACTGGTAAACGGACCCGCCTGGCATCCTTCTCGGGCCTTAACTCGGCGCCGTCCTGGTCTCCGGATGGCCGTTCCATGTTGATGACTTTGTCAAAAGACGGTAACGCTGAAATTTACAGAATGAATCTGGAAACTCGCGCTTTGAAACGCCTGACCAATCACTGGGGCATTGATACCGAAGCAAGCTGGCACCCGTCGGGCAAGGGTTTTCTGTTCACCTCCGACCGCTCAGGTGCTCCCCAGGTTTATCGTATGGATTCGGATGCCGCGGAACCGCGCCGCCTGACTTTTGGCAGCCGCTACAACGCCAGACCCAGATTCGGCGATGATGGCCGTTTTGTATTTTATGTGCATCAGCGCGAGAGCGCTTTCCACATTGCCAGAATGGATTTGAAAACCGGCGAAGAAACCATCCTGACCCGGTCGAAGCTGGACGAATCACCCAGCGTTGCGCCCAATGGAAGAATGCTGATCTATGCGACTCAGCAGGGTGGGCAGAATGTTCTTATGGTGGCGTCGGTCAGTGGCGGTGCCAACTACACTTTGCCGGCAGCAACAGGCGACGTCCGGGATCCGGCCTGGTCGCCTGTTGTGCGCTAAAACATGATCCGGATTCCAGAGGGCGAAGGCTCACTGGAGCACGGTTTAAAGTCTGATTGAGAAGGAAAAACGATGAAATTAGTAACTCAAAACAAAGCATTTGCGTTGGTCTTGACCCTTGGCCTGGTGGCTGGCTGTAGTTCAACCGGCGAAACAGTCTCCGAGGAAGAGCAGGACGGTGCTTATGGCTCTGACGTCTCTGCAGTCGATCAGGAAGGCGGCAGTACCGTTTACGACGGCGATGAGGACGGGGGCGTTTCATCAAGGCAGTTGAGTGAAGCGGAACAACGTGAGCGGGAGGCGCGTGCGGAAGCCGAGCAAGCAGAGAAAATGGGCTTGCGGGACGTTACCACTTTCTACTTCGATTTCGACACTGCTGAGATCAAGCCCGAATCCCGGGAGGTTCTTGTCGCTCATGCCCGCTTCCTGAAAGTAAACCCCTCTCAGGAAGTGCGACTCGAAGGCAGCGCCGACGAGCGCGGTACCAAGGAATACAACCTGGCTCTGGGTGAGCGTCGCGCCAACGCGGTTGAGCGCTTTCTGGTCGTTAACGGCGCGTCTCGTGATCAGATCGAAACCGTCAGCTACGGTGAGGAAAAGCCGGCTGTCATGGGCTCCGGTGAAAGCGTATGGTCTCAGAACCGCCGTGTAGAGTTACTGTTTGAGTAAATCTCCGGCTCACGATTAACAGGATTAACCATGAGAAAATTACTCATGGCGACAGTGGCACTGTCGCTTGCCGGTAGTGCCCTGGCGCAGGATTCGGCTCCGGCCTTCCAGAACAATCAGTCCGAGGCGCAGCGTAAGGCTGGCAACAGCCAGGCCAATTCCGAACTGTTCTTCATGATTGAGCAGTTGCAGCGAGAAATTCGGAGTCTACAAGGCGAACTCGAAGAGCAGAGCCATAACCTCAGGCGATTGTCGGAACAGTCCCGTGAGCGCTACATTGATTTGGACCAGCGTATTCTGAATGTCAGCACCAAGCTGGAGTCGCAGCCTCCTGGCGCTGCCGGGCAGGAGAGTGATGCGGATGCAGAGACTGATAACGCGAGCCAGCCGGCCCAGAAAAAAGACTATCGCGCGCCAACGGAGAAAGAACGCGATGCCTATCAGGCTATCCAGACCTTGATCCGGGAGGACAAAGATTACGACGCCGCCATTGATGGGATTTACGATTTCCTTTCCGAATATCCGGAAGGCGATCTGACAGTGAACGCCTATTACTGGTTGGGGGAAGTCTATCTGGTCAAGCCTCAACTGGAGCAGGCCAAGCAGGCATTCACCATCGTGGCGACGCGTTACCCGGACCC
>JAGXLV010000109.1 GCA_018334495.1 Oleiphilaceae bacterium | reverse complement strand
CGACACAAAACTTTCCGCGTCTTCCTTGTCTGTGTTGACCAACAACACAGCGAACTCGTCGCCGCCCAAACGACCGAGAATGTCGGAACTGCGGTAGGTTTTTTCCATCTGCCCGGCAAACAGAGACAGCGCCCGATCGCCCGCCAGGTGCCCAAAGTTATCGTTCAGTATTTTGAATTTATCCAGATCCATGAACACCAGTGAAGCGGGAATCTTCTGCCGCGCACAAATATTCAGGCTGTTTTGAGCAAGTCCGATGAAACCACGCCGGTTCGATATGCTGGTAAGTTGGTCAGAGGTTGCCAATTGCACAGCCATGAGCTCGGCTTCCACGATCGCCGCAAGATCCTTCAGCGACTCCACATCCGCCTCAGTAAAACCTCTTGGCTTGGTGTCAATGATACAAAGTGTCCCCATTTTTTGGCCGTTGGGGGCTTTCAATGGGCAACCGGCATAAAAACGGATTGTCGGTTCACCCACTACCAATGGGTTATCGCGAAAACGCTGATCTTTTTTGGCGTCCGGAACAATCAAGACTTCATCACCAAGAATCGTGTGCCCGCAAAATGAAATAGCTCGCGGCGTTTCTCGCAGTCTTGTTGAGCCCGTACTTGACTTGAACCACTGGCGGTCACTGTCAATCAGCGTCACCAGGGCGCTCGGCACCCGGAACAGCCGCTTGGCGATGCGCGTCACGCGGTCAAATCGTTCTTCCGGCGGCGTATCCAGAATGCCAATAGACTGAAGCGTCTCAAGGCGCACCTGCTCATCCGGGGGGAAACTGGGGGGTTCCAACGCACTTTTCTCCTGTTGAGTTCACCAACTGGTACATCTCGCGTTGCTCTGATCGAGGGAAATCTGAATCACGTGTTGATGATGCGAGATCAGGCACCGTTGTACAAGCTAAAACTGGTGGGATTACCCTTTGTAACGGTTGAATTACAATCGGCCACCCCGAAATTAATTGGTAAGATTAACCGGCAAAAGGACACAGCCATGGCAATCGCAGAACGCGCCTTCAGTTTTCTTCCGATTAACGATCGAGATCAAAAACCACGCGAGCGGGGAATCACCGAAATACGAGGCCCCTATTACGACCCCCTTGGCAAGCGCCAACTGGCCGATATTTACGATACCTGCGGCGAATTTGTCGATATCCTCAAGTTCAGCGGTGGCTCCTTTTCCTTGATGCCGGAGAAGGTGCTCCGGGAAATCATCGATTTGAGCCATGAGCACGATGTCAAAGTCTCCACCGGCGGATTCGTCGAACGCATTCTTGAGCGCTGCCCCGACAAAGTCGACGACTACCTCGATGAGTGCAAGCGTCTCGGCTTTGACGTCGTGGAGATATCCAGCGGTTTTCTGGCCATCCCCCAGGATGACCTGGTCAGGCTCACCGAAGCGGTCATCAGGCACGGGCTCCAGGCCAAGCCGGAAATCAACGTGCAATTTGGCGCTGGCGGCACCAGCAGCGTCGAGGCCCTGGAGCAGCAAGGCCTGCAGGACCCCAGCAATGCCATACGGGAAGCGAAGCGCCATCTGGACGCTGGCGCCTATAAAATCATGGTGGAGTCAGAGGGCATAACCGAACAGGTTCGGGAATGGCGCACGGACATCATCTCGCAGATTGCCGATGGCATTGGCATTGAGAACGCCGTGTTTGAGGCCGCCGACCCGGCCGTTTACGAATGGTACCTCAAAAGCTTCGGGCCCGAAGTCAATCTGTTCGTCGACCACTCCCAGATTCTGGAGCTTGAAGCCATGCGGGCCGGAATATGGGGCACCAACGACCTGTTCGGTCGGGTGCGGACCTGGAAGGGTTAGCGGATTCAGGTCAGAAAACAACTCAGGAGCTTTTTTGTGCCGGCATAAGTCCCGGGTCATTCAACTGTCATAGTCGCAGTGCAACATTACAGTTAACCGTTAACCTTTCACATGTTGATTTTGCCTGGGCCCAATGACCGAATTACGCGACCTGACCCATGTGACCTGCGTACCGGAAGAGCAGTCCCGCCGTGACAAACCGCAGCGGCAAGCCTTGCGCGCCTACCTTCCGGAAATGATCAGGCTTGAACGCCTATTGGCTGAGGCACCACCCCAGTTTTCCGCCAGCGTCGAGGGCTACGCCCAGGTCAAGGGCCTGAAGCTGCCACTGTATCGCATTGACATCGGCACGGCGCCTGATAACTGCCCCGCCCTCCTGCTGGTTGGCGGAGTCCATGGCCTGGAGCGCATCGGTACCGGCGTGGTTCTGGCCTGGCTGGAAACCATCGCCAACCGGCTGAAATGGGACCGCCACCTGGCACAACTGCTGCAGCAGGTCCGGATCGTTGTAGCGCCCATCGTCAATCCGGGCGGCATGTTCCTGAATCAGCGCGGCAACCCGGCGGGCGTGGATCTTATGCGCAACGCCCCCATTTCAGCCCAGGAGTCCAGCACCTTCATGCTGGGAGGCCAGCGCTTTTCCGAGCGCCTGCCCTGGTACATGGGCAAAGCCGGCAAAGACATGGAACCGGAGAATCTGGCCCTTCAGGGCATCATCGACGATGTGCTGAAAGACCGCCCTTTCAGCCTGGCGCTGGATTGCCACTCAGGTTTCGGCTGGCGTGACCAGATCTGGTTTCCCTATGCCTACCGGCGCCGGCCCATGCGTAAAATCGATTCGGTCTTTGCCCTGAAACTTCTCTGGGAGCAGGCCTACCCCGATCACGATTACGTGATGGAACCCCAGTCCACCCATTACCTGACTCACGGCGACCTCTGGGATTATTTCTACAAGCGTCACAACCGCCAGGCCGGCGGCACGTTTATACCACTCACCCTCGAAATGGGCTCCTGGCGCTGGATTAAAAAACGCCCAAGGCAATTGCTCAAGCTTCAGGGACTGTTTAATCCCATGGTACCCCACCGCCTGAAACGGGTACTCCGAAGCCACCTGCTTTTGCTCAATTTCCTGCTGGAAGCAACGGCCCAGCACGAAAACTGGGTACCGGACGAACATCAGGCCCCCGCCTTGCGCCAGGCGGCGCTGCTGCACTGGTATTCGGACTCAGGTCGGTCCTGATGAACTGGCTCCTGCTGCGCGGGCTCGCACGCGAGAGCCGCCACTGGGGGGATTTCGCGGATCGACTCCAGCAAAGCCGGCCCGGGGACCGCGTTCATCTTCTTGATCTGCCGGGAACCGGCATCCGCAATCACCAGACCTCGCCCGCATCCGTGCGGAACATGGCTTGCTTCCTCGACACGGCGGCCGCAAGCCTGCCCCGGCCACTGGCACTGATCGGTATGTCTCTGGGCGGCATGGTGGCGCTGGACTGGGCCCAGCGACGGGCTCATGACTGTGAAGCTCTGGTTCTGATCGGCACCAGCTCACGGCCCAGCCCACCCTGGCGACGATTCCGGCCTCGCAACTGGCCAGCCATTGGCCGGATTCTCATGAGCTCTGATATCCCCGGCCGGGAACGGCAAATTCTGAACCTGACCAGCAATCAGCCGGTTGTGGAAGGCATTGCGGCCCAATGGATCGGTATTGCACAGGACCGGGCCGTTACCAGAACCAATGAGCTGCGACAAGTGTACGCCGCTTCCCGTTTTCGCGTGCAAGGCGCACTGCCTCAGGTGCCCGCGCTGGTTCTGGCGAGCCGGGCAGACCGGCTGGTGGACTGGCATTGCAGCCAGGCTCTGGCCAGAGCGGGGGCCTGGCCACTGCGTTTGCACCCAAGCGCGGGCCACGACCTGGCCCTGGACGACCCGCAATGGCTGATCGATCAGATTAACAACCGTTTCGCCAAGCACTGACCCCGAACCGGCAAATGGTCACGGTTTTGTCGCATTTTCTTAACAGCGCTGAAACAGGCACTTAATAGCCTGAGTGGAAAGTCGTTAACCCATAAGGAACGATTGCCATGCAAGTTCAGCGCTCTTCCACGAATTCCCGCCGATCACTGGTGACGGACCTCGCCAGGAATCAATCGCAGGTTCTTTCAGCCCAACGACTGCGATTCAATGTTTTCTCGGACGAATACGGCGCCGATCTCGGTTCATCCGATGGCATTGATGCCGACCGCTTCGACCCGCACTGTGACCACGTCATTGTCAGCAACGAAGACACCGGTGAGACCGTTGCAACCACCCGTATTCTTCACGGCCGGGCCGCGTCTGACATCGGTGGATTCTATTCTGAAGACGAGTTCGAACTGAACCGGCTGAAACAGACCCCCGGCGTTTTCGCGGAGCTTGGGCGCACCTGCATCCACGCCGATTACAGGAATACCTCGGCCCTCAGCCAATTATGGGCCGCGGTCTCGCGCTACATGATCAATGAGAAGGTGGACTACCTGATCGGCTGCGCCAGCATCAGCATGATTGACGGTGGCCATAAGGCATTTGCCATCACACGCAAGCTGCAGGCCGACCATCTTGTCGCGGAGCGGTTTCGGGTGGTGCCCCGACGTCAGCTCCCGCACGTCGCCAACAGCAACGCCAGCGGTGCCACAAGCGATATCCCGCCACTGATTCGCGCCTACATGCGCCTGGGCGCTGAAGTCTGCGGACCACCCTGCTGGGACCCCAGTTTCCGTTGCGCCGACTTGCTGGTGCTGCTGGAAGTGGAAAAACTCACGTCCCGTTACGCCCGCAAGTTCCTGCGGCCCTGCCAGGCAACCGCGGGCCAGCGTGTCACCTGATCGGGAGCCCCCATGACAGTTCTTATGGAAACGCTGAGACTCAGTTTTCGGCTGACGTTTTTCTTCGTGTTTCTGCTCGTCTCGGTGGCGACCCTCCTGGTGCTGAGGGTTGTGGATCTTGGCCGCGGGGAGCCGATTGACCGGGCACCGTTCGCCAACCTCTATTTCAAAGGGTTCTGCCGCCTGCTCGGGTTTACCCTCCACTGTCACGGCAACCCATTGACTGGCGCCGGGCTCATGGTGAGCAATCACGTATCCTGGACCGACATTCCGGTCCTGGGTTCCTGCACTGCCCTGTGCTTTCTGGCCAAAGCCGAGGTCTCGGATTGGCCCGTCATTGGCTGGATCGCCCGGGACATCGGGACTCTGTTCATAAAGCGTTCCGCAGGAAAAAGCGCCGAAGTTCGCCGGCAGATTGCGCAAGGCCTGACACAAAATTCCCAGGTTCTGATTTTCCCGGAAGGCACCACCACTAACGGCACAGGGGTAGCGCCGTTCCGAAGCCCGCTGTTGGCCGCCGCCATCAATACTGGCCGACCGGTTCAGGCTATTACCATCGCCTACTGCCGCAACGGCCAGCCCGACCTGGTGGTGCCGTTTGTCGGAGATGATCGCTTTGAAAACCATCTGGTGCGCCTGCTTCGCAAGCCCGCCGTGGACGTGGACATTTTGTTTCATCCACCTTTAGCCACTACCGATGCAACTGCCAAACAGCTCGCCGAGCAATTACACCGCCAGGTCAGCGACGGATTGGCCTCTTTCGCCAGCACCGGCATCGAACCCAACACCTCGCCAACAGTTACCTGATGCCCCGCCGGAATTTGCCGGGAACTCGTAAAACGATTTAAACTTGTTGGTCGAGTTCCGGCCAAAAACAATCTGTCGAAGGCACATGAACACACCTGTTTCCGATCCCCTTTATCCACTCGCGCAGCGCATCAAACAGTGCCGGGTTTGCAGTGATTGTCCGCGCTATGGGCCACCTATGCCTCGGCAGCCCCGCCCGATTTTCCAACTGGGCTCCAGCGCCCGCATCTGTATTGCCAGCCAGGCGCCGGGTAACAAGGCCTACCACAAAGGACTGCCTTTTTATGATCCCTCGGGTGTGCGCCTGAGGGAATGGCTGGCAGTGACTGAGGAAGAGTTCTACGACCCGGAACGCTTTGCCATTCTGCCCATGGGTTTCTGTTTTCCCGGCTATGATGCTAAAGGCGGGGATTTGCCGCCGAGACGGGAGTGCGCGGAGGTCTGGCGGGAGCAAGTCTTCAGTGAGTTACCCAAACTGGAGCTGATCCTGGTCATTGGCCAGTATGCCCAGAAATATCATTTGGCGGCAGCTGACCGGGGCCGCACGCTGACCGACACGGTCGCCAACTGGCGGGCACTCCTGGGTCAGAACTGTAAGCCTGCGGTCTTGCCGCTGCCTCACCCGTCCTGGCGCAACAACGCCTGGCTCAAAAAGAACCCCTGGTTCGAGCAGGAGTTGCTTCCCGTCCTGAAGCGTGAAGTGGCCACGCTGATCCGTTAAGGGGAAACAGCCGGCTCCGTCTCGCTTGCGCCACGGAGCATTGCCTGCAGCAACTCCTCCGCATCGAATTTGGTCAGCGCTTCGTTTGCGCCAACCTGATTGGCGTAACTCAGGCTCATCTCGCTGTTCAGGGATGTGTGAAGAATAATATAAGGCTGGGTCAGGACGGCATGGTCGCGAACGTTGAACGTCAACTCATACCCGTCGAGTCCCGGCATCTCGATGTCGCTGACCAACAGGCTGACAGGGCTGCCTGATGAAGACGACTCTACCAGGTACTCCATGGCCTCATTGCCATTGGTGGTGACGTGATAAGGGATACTCTGGCTGTCCAGCACATCAGACAACTGCTTGCGGGCGACGAAGGAGTCGTCCACCAGAAGAATGTGGAGATTTCGCAAC
>JAGXLV010000036.1:17311-27446 GCA_018334495.1 Oleiphilaceae bacterium | reverse complement strand
GGGAAAAGAACGGCGGGCAGTGGCTCGAAACCATGGCCGACACCGGCGCCGATGCGTTGGGTCTGGACTGGACCACGGACATTGGCAACGCCCGTGAACGGGTCGGCAGCCAGGTGGCACTTCAGGGCAACATGGACCCCAGCATGCTTTATGCGCCGCCGGCGCGCATCCGGGCCGAAGTGGCCGATATTCTGGCGCGTTTCGGTACTGGCACAGGTCACATATTCAACCTGGGCCACGGCATTACCCCGGATGTGAATCCGGACAACGCCAAGGCATTTATAGAGGCGGTGGTGGAACTCAGCCCGGCTTATCACAGGCAGTGACGGCTGGCGTCAACCCAGACGGCCCGCTAGCGTCCGGTGGTTCCCCGGACTATAGTGTGGACAGGGTGGCGGTTCAGCGCCATCCAGCACGCCGGAGGTAGTGGGTCGTGGTTGAGCAAAAGGGTGAAAGGCGTCAGTTTCAACGCATTCTGTTTGATGCTGTCTGCGAGATTCACGGGCAGGATCAGATCTGGAAAAGTGAGCTGCTGGACATCTCCCTGAAAGGCGTCCTGATCTGTCGGCCGGCCAGTTGGCCCGCCGACCTTGAAGGGCCTTTTGATGTTGTGGTTCAGTTGTCAGGGGCCGCCAACGTCATTGAGATGAAAGCCGAGCTGCGGCATGTTGAAACGGACACCCTGGGCTTTCATTGCCACGCCATCGACCTGACCAGTGCATCCCATCTCAAAAGACTGATCGAGCTGAACCTGGGCGATCAGGCCCTGCTTGAGCGAGAGCTCAGTCACCTGGTCGGGCCGCAGGAATGAAGCACTATTTCGCGGTTAAAACCGCTCGCATCCTACGCCCAGGCTCTGCGCAGGCGCAACCGTAGGAGCGACTTCAGTCGCGAAATCAGTCCGGCTCGAACCCCCATCGCGGTTAAAACCGCTCCTACCCTACGCCCTAGGCTCTGGCGTAAGAGCGACTTCAGTCGCGAATGCACCGCTACCAAACCATTTTGCGGTTAAAACTGCGCCGCCGGTCGCGTGGGGTTCTGATGGCCGGCCATTTCTCGGTTAAAACCGGGACGAGCGTCTGTCTAGAGATCTTCCAGCGCGGTCAGGGCATCGCTCAGCTTGGTCACAGGAATGACCGTCATGTTGTGCACCGGTTTCCGGGGCATGTTGCCTTTGGGCACAAGGGCGCGGGTGAATCCGTGCTTCGTGGCTTCGTAAATGCGCTCCTGGCCGTTGGGCACCGGCCGTATTTCTCCTGACAATCCAACTTCTCCGAAAATCACCAGATCCTGGGGTAATGACCGGTCGCGGAACGACGATACGATGGCCGCAAGCAGTGCCAGGTCGGCACTGGTTTCGTTGACCTTGACCCCGCCCACCACATTGACGAAAACATCCTGATCGGAGCAGTGCAGGCCGCCGTGGCGATGCAGAACGGCGAGCAGCATGGCCAGCCGGTTCGCGTCCAGGCCGACAGCCACACGGCGCGGGTAGCTGCCCTGGGCTTCGTCCACCAGGGCCTGTATTTCCACCAGCATGGGCCTTGTGCCTTCCCAGACCACCATGACCACGCTGCCAGGCGCGGCCTCGTCACCCCGGTTGAGAAAAATGGCGCTGGGGTTTTTCACTTCCTTCAGGCCCTGTTCCAGCATGGCGAATACGCCCAGCTCGTTGACTGCGCCAAACCGGTTCTTGATACCCCGCAGCGTGCGGTAACGACTGTCACTGGAGCCTTCCAGCAGGATGGAGCAGTCGATCATGTGTTCCAGCACCTTGGGGCCCGCCAGGCTGCCGTCCTTGGTCACATGGCCCACGAGGAACAGTATGGTGCCTGTCTGCTTGGCGAACCGGGTCAGGTAAGCCGCGCTCTCCCGCACCTGGGACACGCTGCCGGGAGCCGATTCAGTGTCGCTGACGTGCATGACCTGGATACTGTCGATCACCAGAATGCGGGGCTTTTCTTCCTCCGCGATCTGAATAATGCGCTCGACGCTGGTTTCCGACAGCATTTTGAGTTCGCTGGTAGGCAGGCCCAGGCGTTTGGCGCGCAGGGCCACCTGCTGCAGGGATTCCTCCCCGGTCACATAGAGCGCGGGCACACGGCCGGCCAGGTGGCACACCGCCTGAAGCAGCAGGGTGCTCTTGCCGGCGCCCGGATGCCCGCCCATAAGCACGGCGGAGCCCGCTACCAGGCCACCGCCCAGGACCCGATCCAGTTCCTGGATGCCGGAACTGATCCGGGTGTCCTCGTTGAGGCTGACTGAATCCAGGCTTTGAACCGATGACAGACTGCCGGCGAAACCCTCAAAACGCGCCCCCCGGCTACCGCTGCTGGCGCCGCTGCCGGCATTACCGCCACCGCGAACCTCTTTGATGGTATTCCAGGTCTGGCAGGCTCCGCATTGCCCCTGCCACTTGGAATAATCCGCACCGCACTCGGTGCAGACATACGCCGTTTTAATCTTTGCCATGGGGTATCCGTTGAAGAGAATTTAAGTGTCCCGGGAAATTTGAGTCGCACCGGACGTGCGCCTGAGAAAGATGAAAGTAAAATCAATCAGCCACGGACGCTCACTGACACTCACGGACGAAAAGACAATGATGGCGCTAAAGCCGATAAGTCTTTGTCTTTGTTGTCCGTGTGGGTCCGTGAGTGTCCGTGGCTAATCTTCTCTCGTTTTATATTTCCGTGGTTTTCTTGTTTTTCGTGGCGGCAAACCCTCAAGCCAGCTTCTTGTGCTTCACTCGCTGGGGCGTCAAGGCCGAATCGCCCTTGCGCTTCTTGTGGTCTTCGTCGTAATCAGTGAAGTTGCCCTCGGTGAACACCACCTCACTGTCACCTTCGAACGCGAGAATGTGGGTGGCGACCCGGTCAAGGAACCAGCGGTCGTGAGAAATCACCAGGACGGAGCCGGGGAAGTTGAGCAGGGCTTCCTCCAGGGCACGCAGGGTTTCCACGTCCAGGTCGTTGGTCGGCTCGTCCAGCAGCAGCACGTTGCCGCCCTGTTTCAGCAGCTTGGCCAGATGCAGGCGATTACGCTCACCGCCGGACAGGTCGCCGACCCGTTTTTGCTGGTCGCCGCCCTTGAAGTTGAAACGCCCGACATAGGCTCTTGACGGTGTCTGGTAATTACCCACCTGGATGATGTCCTGGCCGTCGCTGAGCTCTTCCCAGACGGTCTTGTCGTCGTCCAGTTCGCGCATCTGGCCAACGTAGGCCAGTTCCACCGACTCACCGATGGTGATGGTGCCGGAATCCGGCTCGTCGTAGCCGGCGATCATGCGGAACAGGGTGGATTTACCGGCACCGTTACCGCCGATGATGCCGACAATGGCGCCGGGGGGCACTGACAGGTTCAGGTCTTCATACAGCAGTTTGCCGTCGAAGGACTTGCTGACGCCATCCACCTCGATGACTTTGCTGCCAAGGCGTGGTCCGGGCGGTATATAAAGCTCGTTGGTTTCGTTGCGCTTCTGGAAGTCCTGGGAGCTCAGTTCCTCGAAGCGGTCCAGACGGGCCTTGCTCTTGGACTGACGCCCCTTGGCATTGGTGCGCACCCATTCCAGTTCGTGTTTGATGGTTTTCTGTCGTGCCACTTCCTGCTTGGCTTCGGTCTCAAGGCGTTTTTCCTTGGCTTCCAACCACTGGCTGTAGTTGCCTTCGAAGGGAATGCCCTGGCCCCGGTCCAGTTCCAGAATCCAGCCGGCAACATTGTCCAGAAAGTAACGGTCGTGGGTGATGGCCACGACGGTGCCGGGATAGTCGTGCAGGAAGCGTTCCAGCCAGCCTACCGACTCGGCGTCCAGGTGGTTGGTGGGCTCGTCCAGCAACAGCATGTCGGGGCCGGACAGCAGCAGCCTGCACAAGGCTACCCGGCGCCGTTCACCACCGGAAAGATTGGCGACACGGGCATCCCAGGCCGGCAGGCGCAGGGCGTCCGCCGCTACTTCCAACTTGCGTTCGATGTCGTGGCCGTCCACGGCCTGAATGAAGCTTTCCAGTTCGCCCTGTTTCTTTGCCAGGGCATCGAAGTCAGCGTCAGGCTCGGCATAGGCAGTATACACCTGGTCAAGTTCGGCCAGGGCGTTATGGACGCCGGCGACCGCCTCATCCACGATCTCCTTGACGTTTTTTTCGTCGTCGAGCTCCGGCTCCTGGGGCAGGTAGCCGATGTTCAGTCCGGGCTGCGGCCGCGCTTCGCCACTGTAATCGTCGTCAAGACCCGCCATAATTCTGAGCAGTGTCGATTTACCCGAACCGTTGAGGCCGAGCACGCCGATTTTGGCGCCGGGGAAGAAACTCAGGGAGATGTCTTTCAGGATTTCGCGTTTGGGTGGAACCACTTTGCCCACGCGGTTCATGGAAAATACGTACTGGGCCATAACTGGCGGGATCCTTTGATTTGATGAACGAGGTCTCTGAATAAGGCTGTAAAGGTAGCGAAACTACGGGCCTATGGCAATCTGTGGCCAAAGCGCGGCTTGCCCGGAGACCCTGGTGGCCCGTCTGGCGGATCCACCGCGAATCAGCCAGACGGGCCACCAGGTTGAAAAGATGATTTCAAGGGCCGAAATACGCTAGAATAGCAGCCCTTTTTCCTTACCCGTTCCTTTTTGGAGCCTGCAGGGGCCATTGTCGCACTTAAACGGCAGTCCCGGGGCAGGCAAAGCATATAGAGGCAGCGCATCCATGTTTAACCGTGATATGAAAATTGCCGGATACGACGATGAGATCTGGACCGCTATTCAGGCAGAATCCGTTCGCCAGGAAGCGCACATCGAGCTGATCGCATCAGAAAACTACACCAGTCCCAGGGTGATGGAAGCCCAGGGCTCAATGTTGACCAACAAGTACGCCGAAGGCTATCCGGGCAAGCGCTATTATGGTGGCTGTGAACACGTGGATGTGGCGGAAAACCTGGCCATCGAGCGCGCCAAGCAGTTATTCGGGGCCGCCTACGCCAACGTGCAGCCACACTCAGGCTCCCAGGCCAACTCCGCTATTTTCATGGCGCTGCTGAAGCCGGGCGATACGGTTCTGGGCATGAGTCTGGCCCACGGCGGCCATCTGACTCACGGCGCTTCGGTGAACTTTTCCGGCAAGATTTATAACGCGGTTCAGTATGGCCTGGATACCGATACCGGCCTGATTGACTACGACGAGGTCGAGCGTCTGGCGATCGAGCACAAGCCCAAGATGATCATCGCCGGCTTCTCGGCTTATTCCCAGGGGCTGGATTTTGCCCGCTTCCGTGCCATTGCCGATCAGGTTGGTGCTTACCTGTTTGTGGATATGGCTCATGTGGCGGGGCTGGTTGCCGCGGGCGTGTATCCCGATCCGATACCCCATGCCCATGTGCTCGCCACCACCACCCACAAGACCCTGCGCGGCCCCCGCGGTGGCCTGATTCTGGCCTGCGATGACGCCGATCTTCAGAAGAAGCTGAATTCGGCGGTTTTCCCCGGTGGCCAGGGCGGCCCCCTGATGCACGTGATTGCAGCCAAGGCGGTGTGTTTCAAGGAAGCCATGAGCGAGGAGTTCAAAACCTATCAGCGGCAGGTGGTCAAGAACGCCCAGGCGATGGCTGAAGTCTTCATTGAGCGGGGCTTTGATGTGATTTCCGGTGGCACCACCAATCACCTTTTCCTGGTCAGTCTGATTAAACAGGACATCACGGGTAAAGATGCCGATGCTGCGCTGGGCAAGGCCCATATCACCGTTAACAAGAATGCCGTGCCCAATGACCCGCGCTCACCTTTCGTGACCTCGGGTCTTCGTATCGGTACGCCGGCCGTGACGACTCGTGGTTTTGGCGAAAGTGAATGCCAGGAATTGGCGGGCTGGATGTGCGACATACTGGACAACCTCGATAACGATGATGTGAACGCCGGGATTCGGGAAAAGGTCGGGGCCCTGTGCGCGCGTTTTCCTGTTTATGCAGGCTAGCCGTGTCGCGGAAGCCCAGACTGACCAAATGATTGCCAATGAGCGCGTTAACGGTGGGCGAGCCCCTGCCGTTCGGGAGCACTGACTATGCACTGTCCTTTCTGCGGTGAAGCAGACACCAAGGTGATTGATTCGCGCCTGGTTGCCGAGGGTGATCAGGTCCGTCGTCGAAGGGAATGCGTGTCTTGCCATGAGCGCTTCACCACCTTTGAGTCAGCCGAACTGGTGATGCCCCGAGTGGTCAAGCAGGACGGCACCCGGCAGCCTTTTGATGAAGAAAAGCTGCGTGCCGGCCTGATGAAAGCGCTTGAAAAGCGCCCTGTCAGTATTGAGAAAATTGACGCTGCCCTGAATCGTATTCGCTTCCGGCTGCGCGCCAGCGGCGAGCGAGAGGTCAAATCCATGCAGCTCGGGGAAGAGGTCATGCTTGAGCTCAGGCAGCTTGATAAGGTCGCTTATGTTCGCTTTGCCTCGGTGTATCGCAGTTTCCAGGATATCAATGAGTTCAAGGAAGAGATCGAGCGTCTGACCGCTCAGATGGGCGACGGTGCTGAGCCGGTGGACGTTGCCCAGGTACTGGCCAATAACGGTGAGTCGAAAGACAAGTAATGATTGATGCCCAGGATACCGTATTTATGGCGAGGGCCATCCAGCTCGCCTGGCGCGGTCGTTACTCCACCCATCCCAACCCCCGGGTCGGTTGCGTGGTGGTTCGCGACGGAGAAGTTCTGGGTGAGGGCTGGCACGAGCGTGCCGGCGAGGGGCATGCCGAGCAACGAGCGTTAAGCGAGGCCGGGGCCCGGGCCCGAGGCGCGACAGTCTACGTGACCCTTGAGCCCTGCAGTCATTTTGGTCGTACGCCGCCGTGCTCGAGAGCGCTTATTGAGGCTGGCGTTGCCCACGTAGTCGCCGCAACAAAAGATCCCAACCCTGCCGTGTCGGGCCGGGGTCTTGAACAACTGCGCGAGGCCGGTATCCGGGTCACCGAGGGGCTGCTGGCCGAGGGTGCGGAAAAACTCAACCCGGGTTTTATGAAGCGCATGAGAACCGGTCGTCCTTATGTCCGGATCAAAGTTGCCGCCAGCCTTGATGGCCGGACGGCCATGGCATCCGGTGAGAGCCAGTGGATAACCGGACCGGATGCGCGGCAGGATGTGCAGCGTTTGCGGGCGCTCAGTGACGCGATTCTGACCGGTGTCGGCACGGTTCTGGCGGACGACCCCTCTTTGACGGTCAGGCGCGCGGAGCTGGGTGATATCGGCGAGGCCACTGAGCCTTCACGCCAGCCCTTGCGGGTTATTGCCGACCGTGACGCCCGCACCCCGCCCGAAGCCAGAATACTGCGGGGTGGTAATGTCCAGATTTTTTGCTCCGAGGCGGCATTGCAAACCCCGCAGGCCCAGGACCTGGCGGCGCTTGGTGTTGGCATCACCGGCCTGGGCTGGCAGGAAGGTGGCGTCAATCTGAGCCAATTGCTGGACGCCCTTGGCGAAATGGGCATTAACGAATTACTGGTGGAGGCGGGACCGCGGCTGGCGGGGGCCTTCCTGACCGAAAAGCTGGCTGATGAATTCTGGCTTTACCAGGCGCCGGTGTTCCTGGGCAGCGATGGCCGTCCCACGGTGACATTACCGCTGACGGCCATGGCCGACAAAGTACAATGGAAAGTATCAGACCGACGTCAGGTCGGCGACGACCAGCGCTGGATACTGGTGCCGGGTTAAGGAGGATCAGCACGAATTGCGGGACGCTGAGAGAATGATAATTGCACGCCATTCTGTTTCAAACAGGCTGGCCACGAAGGTATGACTCCTTATGGCACTGAATAAAATCGAAGAGATTATTGAAGACATTCGTCAGGGCAAGATGGTTATCCTGATGGACGATGAGGATCGTGAGAACGAGGGCGACCTGGTGATGGCCGCCGAATTCTGCACCGCGGCCGACATTAATTTCATGGCTCGTTTTGGCCGCGGCCTGATCTGTATGCCCATGACCCGCGACCGCTGCAAGCAGCTCGAGCTGCCGCTCATGGTTGACCGCAACGGCTCGGGGTTTGGCACCAAGTTCACCCTGTCCATTGAGGCGACGGAAGGCGTTACCACGGGAATTTCGGCGGCGGACCGTGCCCGTACGGTTCAGGCTGCCGTGGCACAGGATGCCACGCCCAAAGACATTGTTCAGCCCGGCCATATTTTTCCGCTGATGGCCAACCCTGGCGGTGTGCTGAGCCGCGCCGGCCATACTGAGGCCTCCTGTGACCTGGCGGCGCTTGCGGGCTGCGAGCCGGCCGGTGTGATTTGCGAAATCATGAATGACGACGGCTCCATGGCCCGGCGGGAAGATCTGGAGGTGTTCGCCCAGGTTCATGACCTGAAAATTGGCACTATCGCCGATCTGATTCATTACCGCACCATGAATGAAAAGACGGTCGAGTGTATCGAGCGTTATGACCTTGAAACCGAATACGGCGTCTTTAATCTGCGCACTTATCGCGACACCATCCATGGTTCGACCCATCTGGCCATGGTCAAGGGCGAAATCAAAGCCGACGAACCGGCGCTTGTAAGGGTGCATATTACCGATACCTTGCGGGACCTGTTGGGCGCTCGTCGTCCCGGTTCCAAGAGCTGGCCGCTGCACCATGCGCTGAGCGCTGTTGCCGAATCCGGACAGGGCGTGGTCGTGCTGCTTAACAGTGCCGAAGACAGCTACAACCTGGCGGACCGTATCCAGGACTTTTTTGAAGAAGGCCGGGCGTCGGCCAGTAAAGGCAGTTCCGGCGTCTACTTTACTGTGGGCACCGGCTCCCAGATTTTGCGGGACATCGGGGTCGGTAAGATGCGCCTGCTGAGCGCGCCCATCAAGTTTTCCGCCATTTCCGGGTTTGACCTCGAAGTGGTTGAGTACGTGCCTTACACCCCGGCTTAAAGCGAACCGGTCCGGCATTGGAGTCTCAGGCGCAGACATCCGCCACCGGGCCATGACAGGAGCCAATAATGGCTGATATAAAAGTAATTGAAGGCGATTTCACGCAATGCACCGGCCGTTACGCGCTCGTGGTTGGTCGGTTTAACGGATTTATTGTGGAAAGCCTCGTGGAAGGCGCGGTAGATACTCTGCGCCGCCACGGCATTCCTGATGAGGATATCGTAATCATTCGCGTCCCGGGCGCTTATGAAATGCCGCTGGCGGTCAAGCGCGTTGCTGAAACCGGCCAGTACAGTGCGATTGTCGCATTGGGCGCGGTTATTCGCGGCGGCACACCGCATTTTGAATACGTGGCCGGCGAAGCCGCCAGTGGCCTGGGCGCGGTGAGTCTTGAGACCGATTTGCCAATAACCTTTGGTGTTTTGACCGTTGATACCATTGAGCAGGCCATCGAACGCGCCGGCACCAAGGCCGGTAACAAGGGCGTGGAAGCTGCGATCACCGCACTGGAAATGGTCAGTCTGTTCAGTAAGCTGGGTGAATGATGACGGAATCTGACGAGACAGCACCGTCGGCCGGCGGTGAGCAGCCACGGGCGCCAGGAAGTCGCCAGCCCAAAGCGGGTGAGCGCCGTCGGGCCCGGATCCTGGCCATGCAGGCGCTTTATCAGCGCCATTTCAGTAAAAGCCGCATCACTGACATTGAAGCGGAATTTACGGTCGATAACGATATGAGCAATGTTGATTCAGCCTATTTCCGTGATCTCCTTCAGGGCGTGCACCGTGAACAGGCGGATCTGGATCGAACACTTGAGCCTTTCCTCGATCGTCCCCTGGGTGAGATTGATCCGGTTGAGTTGGCCATCGTGCGTATTGGTGCCTATGAACTGAAGCACCGTATTGACGTGCCTTACAGGGTTGTCATTAACGAGGGCATTGAAATGGCCAAGCGATTTGGTGGCACGGAGGGCCACAGGTTCGTCAACAGCATCCTGGATAAGCTCGGCCGCAGGCTCAGACTTGCCGAAACCCGTCCCCGCTAATCGTGGCCGGCGTGTGCCGGCGCAAGGGGTACACGGAGCAATTGGAAGGGACGCGAACCATGGGCGAGTTCGATCTGATTCGAAAGGTCTTCATGCCGATCGCGCGGGATACGGCTTGTTCCCGGGTGATGGTTGGCCCTGGCGATGACTGCGCGGTGCAGTCGGTGCCAGAGGGCTGCGAGCTGGTCTTTTCCGTGGACACTCTGGTCGAGGG
>JAGXLV010000036.1:0-16754 GCA_018334495.1 Oleiphilaceae bacterium | reverse complement strand
TGTCTTCGTCACTGCGCCACTTGTACAGCGCTGACAAAGCCCGGGCGCTGGCTATGAATGCCGGAGATGATTACGAGCTCTGTTTTACGCTTCCAGCCAGTCAATGGCAGTCTGTTTCCCGGGAGACTTCCGACCTGACGGTCATTGGCGTTATTACCGAAAGGCCGGGGCTCTGGTTGAGCGAGGACGATACGGAATATCGGGTCGAGGCCAGTGGCTACAATCACTTTGGAGTGGACGAATGAACGATCCCGGCGAACACGAGCCTGTTGCCGATACGGCTATCATCCTGCCGCCCGGTTTCCTGCAAAACCCCGTGCACTTTCTGGCATTCGGGCTGGGTAGCGGCGCCATGGCCAGAGCCCCGGGGACCTGGGGAAGCCTGGCCGCCATTCCCCTGTATTATTTGTTTTTCTGGCTACCCGTTTGGGGTTATTGGGGCCTGGTTCTGGCTGCTTTTCTGGTGGGGATCTGGCTCTGCGGCAAGACCGCGGATGACTTAAAGGTCCACGATCACGGGGGTATTGTCTGGGATGAGTTCGTGGGTATGTGGATTGTACTCGGCTACCATCCGGAAACCTTCTTCGGGGTCCTGGCCGCTTTCCTGTTGTTCCGGTTTTTTGATGTGTTAAAGCCCTGGCCAATCAGCTGGTGTGACAAGAAGATGCCGGGTGGACTGGGTATTATGTTCGACGATGTCCTCGCCGGTCTGATGGCGATCGCCGGTTTGGCGGTTCTGGATCTTTGGCTGTTTCCCGGTTTCTTCTGAAAGGTCGGTTAGCGGGCCACGGATCTTAGCTGGGCTGAAGCCATCGCTCGAAACTTGCGGGTTGTGCCAGGCGTTCCCAAAACCACATAAGGGCTTTACCGGCATCGTCTGTGTGGCGGGCCAGGTGCAACATGATAGGTTGTCGCACTTCGTGCACCTCAAGCTCGACCAGCAGGCCTTTGATCAGATGTTCCCGAACCCTGGGTTCCGGCAGCCAGCCCACTGCAAGCCCGGCTTGCTGGACCGCAATCTTCTGATCAATATTCGATACCGTCAAGGTTTGCTGGCGCCGGAAAATGCCGGCCGAGCCTGCTGGCAAACTGCGGGAACTGTCCGCGGCAACGGCGGCCGGGAAACGGGCAATGTCCTCTTCTGTTAAGGGTTGCTTCAGGCGAGTCAGGGGGTGATCCGGCGAAACAGCATAAACAAAAGGCACTTCCCCCATCAGTGCGCTGGTGAATCCACCGGGGGGACGGCTGATCTGATCGCCGCCCACGAGAAGATCGGCTCGTCGGCTTTGCAGCGCATCCCAGGCGCCCGCGAACACCTCCTCGATAACCTGAATCTCCACGGGTACGCCCAGTGCGTTGAAGTCCCGGATAAAAGGAAAAAGAATATCGGCGGGCAAGAGGGTGTTGATCGCAATTTTGAGCCTGGTCTCCCAGCCCTGCGCGACCTGCCGGGTCGTGTGTGCCAGTGCGTCAGCCGCCTCCAACAGGCTGCGGCCCTCATTTAACAGGTAGCGACCCGCCGGGGTCAGGGCGGCACGATGACCGCTGCGGTCGAAAATCGCGACAGCAAGATCATCCTCCAACTTTTGCACGGTGTAGCTGATGGCGGAGGGCACCCGGAAAAGCTCGGTAGCGGCGCCGGCAAAACTGCCGCGGCGGTCTATGGCGTCGAGAACTTTGAGCGCATCAATCGTGATTGCAGAATGCATAGTCGAATAATCTGAAAGTGTTGGCCAGAAAACATCGTTTGAAGCTGAGTCAAAGCCGAAGGTACTCTTTCATCAGGCGATATTACAGTTTAAATCGCAAGGGATGTTCCCGGCAGGTTGTGAAGCGGGCATTTCAGGCGGTCATCCAACAGGGGGAAGGTTATGGGTTTATTGGTCGATGGCAAGTGGCAGGATGAGTGGTATGACACCAGCAAAACGGGGGGCAAGTTTGAGCGTGAAAAAGCTCGCTTCCGGAATTGGGTGACTCAGGACGGTTCGGCGGGGCCCACAGGTCAGGGTGGTTTTGCAGCGGAGTCGGGCCGTTACCATCTTTATGTCTCCATGGCCTGCCCCTGGGCGCATCGCACGCTCATTTTCAGGAAACTGAAAGGCCTGGAGCCGCATATTACGGTTTCTGTCGTGCACCCGGACATGTTGGAGAATGGCTGGGAGTTCCGGCCTGATGAGCCCGCGCATCAAGACCCCGTCAATAATGCCCGTTACCTGCACCAGGTTTATACCCAGGTGGCGCCTGACTACACAGGGCGTGTGACGGTTCCCGTGCTGTGGGACAAACGCGAGGAAAGTATCGTAAGCAACGAATCGGCCGACATCATCCGGATGTTGAATAGCGCGTTTGACGGTTTGGAAGGGGTTCGAAGCGACCGGGATTTTTACCCTGAGTCCCTGAGGTCGGACGTTGACGAAGTGAACGAACGGATTTATCACTCGGTCAATAATGGCGTTTATAAAGCGGGATTCGCGACCGCTCAGACTGTTTACGAACAGGCCTATGATGCGCTTTTTGAGACCCTTGACTGGCTGGAGCAGCGGCTTTCCACTCACCGTTACCTGATGGGCGCGCAGCTCACCGAGGCGGACTGGCGCCTGTTCACCACCCTGATTCGGTTCGATGCGGTTTATTACAGCCACTTCAAATGCAACCGTGAGCGCATGAGGGACTTCCGGCACCTGCACGGCTACATCCGGGACCTGTACCAGGTGCCCGGCGTCGCGGAAACGGTCGATATCGCGCAAATCAAGCGGCATTACTACGTCAGCCAGCGTACCGTCAATCCCACCCAGATTGTGCCGGTCGGGCCTTATCTGGACTTCGATGCGCCCCATGGCCGCGGCGATCTGGGACCGGATTTTGTCTGAGGCGCTTGCCCCGGCAAAATGCCTGACCGGCGGATTTTCCGGTCAGGACGCCCTTGCCACGGCGAGTTCTGCCAGCAGCGTGAGGGCGGTCTTGTGGGGGGAGTGGGGCAGGACTTGCAGGCAATCTGCCGCCTGCGCGGCGTGGTCCGCGGCCTTTGCCATCGTATAATTCAGCGAGCCCGAGTCATCGACCGCTCTAAGGATGGCCTCCAGGTCATCAAGCCCGCCTTTTCGGATTGCCTTGCGAATCAGCTTGCGGGCCTCCTCGCCGCCGTGAGCCATGGCATAGATCAACGGCAGGGTAGCCTTGCCTTCTGCCAGGTCGTCGCCGACGTTTTTACCCATGGCCTCGGCATCGCCGCGGTAATCCAGTACGTCGTCGACCAATTGAAAAGCGAGTCCCAGATGTTTGCCATAATGTCCCATGGCGTCAACCTGCGTCGGATCTGCGCCGGCAAGCAGCGCGCCGGTGTGAGATGCGGCTTCGAACAACATGGCGGTCTTGTTGTGAATGACCTCCATGTACTGGGTCTCGCTGAGGTCCGGGTTTTTGACGTTCATTAACTGAAGGACTTCGCCCTCGGCGATTACTGCAGTGGCGTTGGACAGAATGCCCATGATGGCCATGCTGTCCAGTTCCACCATCATCTGGAAGGCGCGGGAGTACAGGAAGTCCCCGACCAGCACGCTCGGCGCATTGCCCCATCGGGCATTGGCTGTGGTCCGGCCCCGGCGTAAGTCGGAGGTGTCCACTACGTCATCGTGCAGCAAAGTTGCCGTGTGGAGGAACTCAATCACCGCCGCCAGTTTGTGATGGTCGTCGCCTTTGTACTCAAATGCCCCGGCGGTCAGCAGCACCAGCAGGGGGCGCAGGCGTTTGCCGCCACTGTCTACCAGATACTGGGCGATTTTCTCAACCAATGGTACATTGGAGGCCAGTCGGCGAGTGATCAGGTCGTTGACGCGAACGAAATCGTCGGCGACAGGGTCGTAGATGCGCTGCACAGTCATGCGGCTGATCCAGATTTGTTTAGGTTAGTGTTATACAGGAAGCGGCAATGCTAGGTATTGCGGTGGGCAGTGTCAACTTGGCTTGTAAAAGTCTGGCGCTTTTCGTACAATCACGCGCCCCAACTCATCCCAACCTGCGCTCCCTGCTATAGGGTCGCCAAAGCGCCTCCCTTAGAACCAGGTGGATAAGAGCAGGGATGGGTCAATAGCGGAGAGAGTCCATGTACGCAGTAATTGTAAGCGGTGGTAAGCAGCACCGGGTAGTGGAAGGTGAAACACTGAAGCTGGAAAAGCTGGAAGTGGAAACCGGTGGTAAGATTGAATTCGATCGCGTTCTGATGGTTGCCGATGGTGATAACATTCAGGTTGGCGCACCGGTTGTTGACGGTGCCAAGGTCACTGCGGAGGTGGTCAACCACGGCCGCAGAGACAAGATCCAGATCATCAAGTTCCGTCGGCGCAAGCACAGCATGAAACGTCAAGGCCACCGTCAGTGGTTTACTGAAGTCAAGATCACGGGTATCAAGGGCTAAGGCTCTCGGTTAACACCCGATTTAGAGGAGGCTAGCAATGGCTCATAAAAAAGCAGCAGGCAGTACCCGTAACGGTCGCGATTCCGAGTCGAAACGACTTGGCGTGAAGCGCTTCGGTGGCGAAACCGTACCCGCTGGCAGCATCATCGTTCGTCAGCGTGGTACGCGTTTCCACGCTGGTTCCAATGTCGGTCTGGGGCGTGATCACACGTTGTTTGCGAAAGCAGATGGCCAGATCAAGTTCGAGACCAAAGGTCCCCAGAACCGCAAGTTTGTGAGTGTCGTCCCAGCCGCATAAGCTGGCGATCTCCGGTTCTGGTGGTCTGTGGTGGCGCTGACTTAGTCGGCATCACCGAAGCCCCGCGGCGCCTTTTTAAGGCCGGCGGGGCTTTTTTGGTTGTTAAATACGGTTTTCTTTTAGTCGATTCTGAGTGTATATCTCATGAAATTTGTTGATGAAGCCACCATTCAGGTGGAAGCGGGAAAGGGCGGTCATGGCTGCCTGAGCTTTCGCCGTGAAAAATACGTGCCTCGTGGCGGCCCGGATGGTGGTGACGGCGGTGATGGAGGGTCCATTTACCTGGAAGCGGACGAGGCTCTCAATACGCTTGTGGATTACCGTTTCCAGCGTAAATTCAAGGCCCAGTCCGGTGAAACCGGCAGCGGTCGAAACTGCTCGGGCAGCAAGGGCGAAGAGCTGGTTTTGCCGGTGCCGGTTGGTACCACCGTGGTGGATGTAAACAGCCATGAGGTACTGGGCGACCTGACCCGGCCCGGGGAGCGGCTGAAAGTGGCTCAGGGCGGTTTTCACGGCCTCGGCAACACCCGCTACAAGTCCTCGGTAAACCAGGCGCCGCGCCAGACCTCCAATGGTTCGGAAGGTGAATTGCGAGATCTGCGGCTGGAACTGAAAGTGCTGGCGGATGTTGGCCTGCTGGGTATGCCCAATGCGGGCAAGTCCACTTTTATCCGTTCAGTGTCGGCGGCCAGGCCGAAAGTGGCCAATTATCCCTTCACCACCCTGGTACCGAACCTGGGTGTGGTCAGCGTTCAGGCCCACCAGAGTTTTGTGGTGGCAGATATTCCGGGCCTGATTGAAGGCGCCGCGGAGGGTGCAGGCCTGGGGATCCGCTTTCTCAAGCATTTGGTTCGTACGCGTCTGTTGTTGCATCTGGTGGATGTGGCGCCCTACGACGGCTCGTCGCCCGCCGAAAATGTGCGGGCTATTGAGCATGAGCTGGAAAAGTTCAGTGAAACCCTGGCCACCCGTGATCGCTGGCTGGTGCTCAACAAGGTCGATATGATCGCGGAAGATGAGCGTGATGCCCATTGCCAGGCCATTGTCGACGATCTGGAGTGGGACGGGCCGGTGTTTGCCATCTCGGCGTTGAGCGGAGAGGGCACCAAGCCGCTGACCCAGGCGGTGATGCGCTGGATTGAATCCCGTGCGGAAGAGGAAGCCGAGCACCCCGAGCTGGCCGAGCGGGAAGCCGAGCGCCGCCGCCGCATGGACGACGAGGCCCGTATCCAGATTGCCGCGGAAAAGCAGGCGCGCCGGGCCGCACGGGAAGAAGTTGATGACTTTGATGACGACGACGATGACGATCATGACGTGGAAGTTGTCTATGCGCCGGAGTAGAGCAGGGCTCTTATGACGCGACGCGAACCCCTCAACCGGGCCCGCCGGCTGGTCATAAAAATCGGCAGCGCGCTTTTGACCAACGATGGCCGGGGGCTGGATGTGGCTGCGCTCGGCGGCTGGGTCGATCAGATGGCTGAGCTGATCAAGTCCGGGGTCGAGGTGGTTGTTGTGTCATCAGGTTCGGTGGCCGAGGGCATGAGCCGGCTGGGCTGGCGTGCACGGCCGCAGCAATTGCACGAGCTTCAGGCCGCCGCCGCGGTGGGGCAGATGGGGCTGGTTCAGACCTGGGAGGCGCAGCTAAAGCGACACGGAGTGCACTCGGCCCAGATACTGCTGACTCACGATGATCTGTCCGACCGCAAGCGCTATCTGAACGCCCGTAGCACGCTCAAGGCGTTGCTTGCCGTGGGGGTGGTGCCCATCGTGAACGAGAACGATACGGTGGTGACGGATGAAATCCGTTTTGGTGATAACGATACTCTGGGCGCCCTGGTGGCCAACCTCATCGAAGCCGACGGACTGATCATACTGACGGATCAGCAGGGCCTGTTCGATAAGGACCCCCGGCAGAATCCGGACGCCCGTCTTATCGATCAGCGTCAGGCCAGCGACACGGCATTGGACGCCATGGCGGCCGGTGGCGCTGGCATTCTGGGTCGCGGGGGCATGCAGACCAAAGTGCGCGCTGCACGGCTGGCGGCGCGCTCTGGTGCTTTCACGGTCATTGTCGGCGGCCGGTTGCCCTCGGTGTTGTCGCGCCTGCGGGCCGGCGAGGCCCTGGGTACGCTACTGTTGCCGGACCAGGGCCGGATTGCCGCCCGTAAGCAATGGTTGGCCAGTCATCTCAAAACCCGCGGACAGCTTATGCTCGACGAGGGCGCGGTCAGGGTTCTGTGCCAGGGCGGCCGCAGCCTCCTGCCGGTGGGTGTTAAGTCTGTGTCGGGCAGCTTCCGCCGCGGTGAGATGGTGTCCTGCACTGATCCCTCGGGGCGGGAAATCGCCCGTGGCCTGATCAATTACGATGCGGACGAGGCGCGCGCCATTGCCGGCCGGTCCAGTGACCGGATCGCCGATGTGCTGGGCTATGTCTCCGACCAGGAGATGGTGCACCGGGATAATCTGGTGATTGTTTAGCGGCTGCCGCGGAGACACTGCCCTGCAGTAAATTGCAGACATAAAAAAACCGGCCTTGGCCGGTTTTTTTATTCGAAAGCACGACTTACGCGGCTTTCAGGCCTTTGATCTTGGCGACCATGCGGCTCTTCTGGCGGGCTACCTTGTTCTTGGCAAACACGCCTTTGTTGACCATGCTGTCAATGATCGGCTGGCAGGTTTTGAAAGCGGCTTGCGCTTCTTCATAGTTGCCGGCATCGATCTGGACCTGAACTTTTTTCATGTACGTGCGAGCCATGGAACGCAGGCTGGCATTGTGCTTGCGGCTGTTCTCGTTTTGACGAGCACGTTTTTTGGCTTGTGCGGTATTGGCCACCGTGTAACTCCTGATATAACTGTGTGCGTTTCTGGATAAATCGCGGGCGCGCGAACATCCAGCGCCGGGAAATAAAGGACGCGAGATGATGCCGCTTAAAGCGGTCGATGTCAAGGTCGGCGTTGTTTCTGCCGTTCTTATCCTGAGCCCTATGGTACACTCGCCTGCGTCCAACAACCATCTCATAATGACCCTAATTCAGGCCCACGATGTCCGAGCCTTCAGCCAAGCCCGAGCCCGAAGTTCCCCTGACGCCAGCCCCGAAGCCACCCGGATTGCTGCGGTCCTCCGGCGTGGTCGGTACCATGACCATGTTGTCGCGGGTGCTCGGCCTTGTTCGGGACATGGTGATTGCCCGTTATTTTGGCGCCGGCACCGGCGCCGATGCGTTTTTTGTGGCCTTCAAGATTCCCAATTTTCTGCGCAGATTGTTTGCGGAGGGGGCGTTTGCACAAGCATTCGTGCCGGTCCTGTCCTCTTATCGTGAGCAGGATTCCATCAGCGAGGTGCGCAAACTGGTGAATGCGGTGGCCGGGTCCCTGGGCCTGGTTTTGTTGGGGGTAACGCTGATCGCGATGATTGGGGCGCCGGTTCTGACGGCGTTGTTTGCGCCCGGGTTTGTCGATGACGCTGAAAAGTTTTCCCTGGCCAGCGACATGCTCAGAATCACCTTCCCGTATCTGCTGCTGATTTCATTGACGGCGTTCGCAGGGTCCATTCTCAACAGTTACGACCGCTTCGCCATTCCGGCGTTCACGCCCGTCTTGCTGAACCTGACCATGATTGCGGCGGCGGTGCTCTTGTCGCCATTGCTGGATACGCCGATCATGGCACTGGCCTGGGGTGTCTTTATCGCCGGCGCCCTGCAGCTTTTCTTCCAGTTGCCTTTTTTGATGCGGTTGGGTCTGCTGCCGCGGCCCAGGGTGGATTATCGCCATGAGGGCGTACGCAAGGTCATGGTGCTTATGGGGCCGGCCATCTTCGGGGTCTCCGTCAGCCAGATCAATCTTTTGCTGGATACGGTGCTGGCGTCTTTCCTTCAAACCGGCAGCGTGTCCTGGCTGTATTATTCCGACCGGCTGGCGGAGCTGCCGCTGGGGGTTTTCGGCATCGCCATTGCGACCGTTATTCTGCCCAATCTGTCCCGCAAACATGCGGCCCAGTCCGGCGATCAGTTTGCCGCAACTCTGGACTGGGCTGTCCGGGGTGTTCTGTTGATCGGCTTGCCGGCCGCGCTGGCATTGGTGTTGCTGGCGGAGCCTCTGATCGCCACGCTTTTCTATTACGGTGAGGTGACTGCGCGGGATGTGGCCATGTCCGGCCAGAGCCTCAGAGCCTATTCGGCCGGTTTGCTGGCCTTCATGCTGATCAAGGTGCTGGCGCCTGGCTATTTTGCCCGGCAAGACACCAAGACCCCGGTGAAGATTGGCATTATCGCGATGGTCTCCAATATGGTGCTGAATCTGATATTGGTGTTTCCGCTGGCTCATGCCGGACTGGCCCTGGCAACCTCCCTGTCGGCCTGGCTCAACACGGCCTTGCTGTGGCGGGGCCTTAAAAGAGCAGGCGCCTGGCGCAGTCAGCCCGGTTGGGGTCGTTTTTTATTGCAGCTGAGTATTGCCAATGGCGCCCTGGCGGCTGTCATTGTTTACCTGAAAGCGCCGGTTGATCAGTGGCTTGCGGCTGGCGGCATGGCGCGTTCTGTGGATATGGCCATTCTGGTATCTGCCGGCACTGTGGCTTATTTCCTGGTACTCCTGGCAACGGGTGTCCGCCTGAGGCACTTCCGGTTGCACTGAGCTTATCCCGACTGCCCGTATGAGTTATAATCCGTGTTTTTCCATTAACGCCGCCCGCCCATCAAAGGGTGCATCAAAGGTGCGATTCACATGAGGCTGATTCGAGGCCTGACAAACCTGAAAAGGCTTGCAACGCAGCCGGATTCGCCGTTGCGGCCGGGTTGCGTGGCCACCATCGGTAATTTTGACGGTGTTCACATTGGCCATCAGACGATTATCCAGCAGGTTCGCGAGCACGCCTCGGCCATGCAGTTACCCAGCCTGGTGATGATTTTCGAGCCCCAGCCCCAGGAGTTTTTCCAGGGCAGGAAAGCGGCGCCCAGGCTCACGGCATTCCGGCAGAAATTTGAGGCCCTGACGGCTCTTGGGGTGGATTTTGTCCTGTGTGTGCGCTTCAACGAGCACTTCCGGCAATACTCCGCCATGGATTTTGTCGATGACCTCCTGATTGATGCCCTGAACGTTCGCCATCTGGTGGTGGGGGATGATTTTCGGTTCGGTTGTGACCGGGCCGGCGACTTCGCCCTGCTGGAAAGTGTCGGCCGCGACGCCGGTTTCGACGTGGAAAACACCCGAACGGTCACCATTGCAGGTGAGCGAGTCAGTAGCACCCGAATCCGAAAAGCTCTGGCGCGCGACGATCTGGATCTGGCTGCCCGCATGCTGGGGGCGCCCTACGCGATTCAAGGGCGCGTCGTATACGGTCGCCAGTTGGGACGTCAGATCGGGGCCCCGACGGTGAACCTGGTGCTGCCGCACATGCCGCCTTTGCGAGGCGTTTACGTGGTTACTGTGGAATTACCGGAGGGCGAGCGCCGGGATGGCGTGGCAAACATTGGCCTCCGGCCGACAGTGGACGGCAAGCAGCCATCGCTGGAAGTGCACCTGTTTGACTTTGCTGGCACACTGTACGGTCAGCGTTTGAGGGTGATTTTCCAGCAACCCCTGCGTGATGAAGTGCGCTTCGATTCCATAGACGCGCTCAAGGCCCAGATAGAGCAGGATATGCGGCACGCCCGGTCCTGGCTGGCAGACCAGCACTGACCGGCGAATCCGATCGACTTCCAAGACTGACCGACCAAAGAGCATTCACAAAGACCCATGAGCGACTACAAGCACACTCTGAATCTGCCTGAAACGGGCTTCCCCATGCGTGGCAACCTGGCCAAGCGCGAGCCGGACATGCTCAAGCGCTGGCAGGCGCTGGACGTCTACGGCAAGCTGCGCGAGGCCCGCGCCGGCCGCGAGAAGTTCATTCTTCACGATGGCCCTCCCTACGCCAACGGCAGCATTCACATTGGTCATGCGGTCAACAAGATTCTGAAAGACATCATCGTCAAGTCGCGCGGTTTCATGGGTTACGACGCGCCCTATGTGCCGGGCTGGGATTGTCACGGCCTGCCTATCGAGCACAAGGTCGAGCAGGAAATCGGCAAGGCCGGCGTCAGTGTGGATTACAAAACCTTTCGTCAGGCCTGTCGCGACTACGCCATGAAACAGGTGGCCGGCCAGACCGAAGATTTCGTGCGCCTGGGCGTTTTTGGCGACTGGGACAAACCCTATCTGACCATAGACCCGAAAGTTGAAGCCGACATTATCCGGTCGCTGGGAAAAATTGTGGCCAACGGCCATCTCATGCGTGGCTACAAGCCGGTTTACTGGAGCGTGGTGGGGCAATCGGCCCTGGCCGAGGCGGAAGTGGAGTACCAGGAAAAAACCTCGGTCCAGATTGATGTGCGCTTCACGCCGGTGGATCAGGTCAAGGCCCTGGAGCCTTTTGGCACAGTCGCCGGGCAGGGCGAGATTTCACTGGTCATCTGGACCACCACGCCCTGGACCATTCCCGCCAACCAGGCGGTGTCGGTCAATGCCGACATTGATTACGCGCTTGTGCAACTTGATGCCGGCCGCGGCCCGGAACGAATGATTCTGGCCAGTGAGATGGTTGAGGGCATCCTGGCCCGCTGGGGTGTGGAAGATTATGAAATCCTGGCCCGCTGCAAGGGCCAGGATCTCGAACACCTCGTTCTGCAGCATCCGGTCTTCGATCGACAGGTGCCCGTGATCCTGGGTGAGCATGTCTCCACCGATGCCGGTACCGGCGCCGTCCATACTGCGCCCGATCACGGGGTGGAAGATTTTGTGGTGGGCAAGGAATACGGCATCGGCACCCTTAACCTGGTTCAGGCGGACGGCACCTACACACGTGACGCCGGCGAGTTTGCCGGCATCCATGTCTACAAAGCCGACAAACCGGTGTGCGAGGCCCTGAGCCGGGAAGGCAAACTGGTGCATTCGGAGAAGTTCCAGCACAGCTACCCTCATTGCTGGCGCACCAAGACCCCCCTCATCTACCGGGCCACACCCCAGTGGTTCATCAGCATGGACCAGAAAAACCTGCGCAGCGATGCCCTGGAAGCCATCAAGGGTGTGCGCTGGGTGCCGGCCTGGGGCCAGAGCCGCATCGAGTCCATGTTCGAGCAATCACCGGACTGGTGCGTTTCCCGGCAACGCACCTGGGGCGTGCCCATTACCCTGTTTATCCACAAGGAAACCCAGGAGCTGCACCCCGAGACCGCACGGCTGATTGAAGTCGTGGCGCAGCAGGTGGAAGAAGCGGGTATCGATGCCTGGTATGACATGGACTTTTCCGCGCAACTGGGCGCCGACGCGAATGAGTATGAAAAGGTGACAGACACGCTCGACGTCTGGTTCGACTCCGGCGTGACCCATGCCACCGTTGTGCGCAAGCGCCCGGAACTCGGCCAGTTCCCGGCGGACCTGTATCTGGAAGGCTCGGACCAGCATCGTGGCTGGTTCCAGTCCTCGTTGAAGACTTCCATTGCCATGGATGGCGTGGCGCCTTACAAGCAGGTCCTTACCCACGGCTTCACTGTGGACGCCAAGGGCCACAAGATGTCCAAGTCCCTGGGCAACGTGATCGCGCCCCAGTCCGTGATGAACGAGCTGGGCGCCGACATCCTGCGGCTCTGGGTGGCGTCGACGGACTACAGCGGCGAGATGAGCGTATCCAAGGATATACTGCGCCAGACGGCGGACGGCTATCGCCGCATCCGCAACACGGCCCGCTTCCTGCTCAGCAACCTCACCGGCTTTGAGCCGGCCGGGCACATGGTCGAGCCTCACGATATGCTGGCGCTGGATCGCTGGATGGTGGACCGCACCCGGCTGCTGCAGCAGGAACTGAACGAAGACTACCAGAACTATAATTTCGTCAAGGTCTACCAGAAGATCTACAACTTCTGCGAATCCACCCTGGGCGGCTTCTATCTCGACATCATCAAGGACCGCCAGTACACCAGCAAGGCTGACAGCCTCGCCCGACGCTCCTGCCAGAGCGCACTGTTTCACGTAGCCGAGGCCCTGGCACGCTGGATCGCGCCGGTTCTGAGCTTTACCGCCGATGAAATCTGGCAGCATCTTCCCGGTGAGCGCGGCGATGCGGTGTTTTATGAAACCTGGTACGAACACCTGACGCCGCTGCCGGACGATGCCGTCTTGGGCCGGGATTACTGGCGTGACATCTACAACGTCAAGGAAGCGGTCAACAAGTGCCTGGAAGAAGCCCGCGCCCGTGGCGAGATCAAAGGCTCGTTGAGCGCGGAAGTGACGCTTTACTGCGAGCCCGCGCTGGCGGAAAAACTGCACGCTCTGGCCAACGAACTCCGTTTTGTGCTCATTACTTCCGAGGCCCGGGTGCGCCCGCTGTCAGACGCCGGCGACAGCGCCCGGTCCAGCGGTCACGACGGCCTGAAGGTAGCCGTTTCCGCTACCGGGAATCCCAAGTGCGAACGTTGCTGGCATCATCGTGAAGACGTGGGCCAGCACGCAGACTACCCGGATCTTTGCGGCCGCTGTATCGACAACATCGAAGGGCAGGGCGAAGCCCGGGCCTACGCCTGACGGACATCGCCATGACGTTCAATGAAAAACGCTGGCCTCAGCTGCGCTGGCTCTGGCTGGCCCTGCTGGTGGTCATTATTGACCTGGGTACCAAAGCCATGGCCACAGCCTGGCTGAGCTATGGTCAGCCGGTGCCGGTACTGCCAATGTTCAATCTGACCCTGCTCCACAACACCGGCGCGGCCTTCAGTTTTCTGGCCAGTGAGTCCGGCTGGCAGCGCTGGATATTCATCACCCTGGCGCTGGTGGTCAGCGCGGTGCTGGTGCGCTGGCTCAGCCAGCTCAAACGCAATGAAACCTGGTTGGCCATTGCCGTCGTACTTATTCTCGGAGGCGCCCTGGGTAATGTGTACGACCGCATCGTACATGGCTACGTGGTGGATTTTATTCATCTGCACTGGGGCGGCTATCATTTCCCGGCCTTTAATATCGCTGACTCGGCCATCACCATAGGGGCCATCATGCTGATTATTGACATGTTCCGGAAGCCCGCCGCCGATGAGGCCATCAAGAAGGACTAGACCGATGAAGCAGCTGCCTGTCGACAAAGGCACCAAAGTAACACTGAATTTCGCCCTGAAATTCACCGATGGCCAGGTGGTGGATTCGACCTTCGACAAAGGCCCGGCCACCCTGGAAATCGGTGACGAGAGTCTGCCGGAGAATTTCGAAGTTTACCTGATGGGTATGAAAGCCGGCGACACGGCCACTTACGAAGTCCCACCGGAGAAAGCCTTCGGCCAGAAAAACCCCAGCAACGTGCAGATGTTCAAGCGTTCGATCTTCAGCCCTGACATGGTACTGGAGCCTGGCGTGGTGATCTCTTTTGCTGACGCCCGTCAGAGCGAACTGCCCGGCGTGGTGGAGCACGTGGAGGGTGATCAGGTAACCGTCGATTTCAATCACCCCCTTGCCGGGCGTACACTGATCTTCGACGTGGAAATCATCGACGTGGAGCCGGCGCAAACCGCCCACTGAAGGAGCGACCAGGAATCTATGGAAATCCAACTTGCCAATCCGAGAGGCTTTTGTGCCGGCGTGGACCGGGCCATCGAAATCGTCAATCGCGCCCTGGACGTCTTTGGTGCGCCCATTTACGTGCGCCACGAAGTGGTCCACAACAAATACGTGGTCAGCAACCTGCGGGATCGCGGCGCTGTTTTCGTTGAAGAGCTTGACGAGGTGCCCGACGGTCGGCTGGTGATCTTCAGCGCTCACGGCGTGTCCCAGGCTGTCAAGAACGAAGCCAGCCGGCGCGGGTTGAAAGTCTTCGACGCCACCTGCCCCCTGGTCACCAAAGTCCACCTGGAAGTCATGCGCTACAGCCGTGACGGCGACGAGTGCATCCTGATCGGCCATCACGGCCATCCGGAAGTGGAAGGCACCATGGGCCAGTACGACCATGGCAACGGCGGCCAGATCTACCTGGTGGAAAACGAAGCCGACGTGGCCACCCTGGAAGTGCAGGACCCCAGCCGCCTGGCCTATGTCACCCAGACCACCCTGTCCATGGACGACACAGCACGGGTAATTGACGCACTGCGCGCCCGCTTCCCCCTGATTCAGGGCCCCCGCAAAGACGATATCTGCTACGCCACCCAGAACCGCCAGGACGCCGTCAAACAGATGGCCGCCGACTGCGACCTGATGCTGGTGGTGGGGTCCCCCAACAGCTCCAACTCCAACCGCCTGCGGGAATTGGCCGAACGCATGGGCACGCCCGCCTACCTGATCGACGAAGCCAGCCAGATCGACCCGGCCTGGCTCGACGGCAAGGCCCGACTGGCCGTGACCGCCGGTGCCTCGGCGCCGGAAGTGCTGGTCAACCAAGTGGTTGCCCGCCTGCGGGAACTGGGGGGGCTGCCTCCCGAGGAAGTCTCCGGCCGGGAGGAGAACATTGTTTTCTCCATGCCGAAAGAACTTCGTATTGATGCGGTCGATGTGTCCTGAGCGCGTTAGCCGAACAGACCCTTGCCTAAGTTAATGTGAACTCCTTCACATACGCCCCCTCTGCTGTACCGCTTACTCCGCAGTGAAAACCGTTCGTCGTTTCACAGTGGCGGAGTGCGGAAGCGTCGACTAATGTTCAAGCACGCATAAATGGAACGGAATTATGAATTCGTTACTCGTATCCTCGGATAACCCAAGCCCCGGTTTTACTTTGATTGAGCTGATGGTGGTAATTGCGGTACTGGCCATCATAGCCACCGTTGCCGTGCCCTCCTTCCAGAGTGTGATTGAAAGCAATCGTGTCACGACTCAGGCAAACAATCTCCTGTCTGCTATTCAGCTGACTCGCAGTGAGGCGGTAAAAAGAGGCGTGGGCGTGTCCCTAAGTGCGGACTCCAATGATTTCAATGAGGGGTGGTGTGTTCATACGGATACTGCTTGTTCCGGTACGGATGTTTTGCGTCAATTTGAATCCACGAAGGGTCTGACCCTGACTTCTGCCGACAATACTTTGGGCTTTTCCGGGCGGGGGGAGCGCATACCTGTAACAGGCGGCAATATTGTCATAGCTGTGCAGCCGAATTCCTGTGTCAGTGGGACGGTCGATCGCCGGCGTGAGGTTACCGTCACCCCGGCCGGCCGGTCGTTTATCAATCGGGGGGACTGCCCGTGAACAGAGTTAACCCGCTTTGTAAGCAGGCCAGGATGAATGGGTCACAGCTGGATTCGCATCAAAAAGGTTTCGGCATGATTGAGGTTCTGATTGCCGTCCTCGTTCTGGCAATCGGTCTGCTTGGCATGGCTGCCCTGCAGACCAATGGCATCAAGATGACCACCGGCGCGCTCAGTCGCACTCAAGCGGTCCTGTTGACAGAAGACATCATCGAGCGAGCCCGGGCAAACCGTCAGAACTTGAGTAGTTATTCTGTGAGCAGCTCGACGCCACCGACCTGTGACCCGCCCTATACCTATCCTGATCCTGATTCCACGAACAGCGTAGCTTCAGAGGATGTTGCCGAATGGCGCAACAGCGTAGCTTGCTTGCTCCCGGCCGGGGATTCATCAGTCCTAATCAATAGCAATGTGATGACCGTCACCGTCAACTGGCGAGCTCGCTCCGGCGAGACGAGTGACGGCTCAGTCACGGTGGAGGCAGAAATCTGATGGCTGTTTTTGAGCGAGTTAATGTACCGGACAGCAAACAGCGGGGTCTGTCTCTCATTGAGCTAATGATTGCGCTTGCGCTGGGAGTCATTCTGACCCTGGGCGTAACCCAGATCTTTCTGGGGTCGAACCAGACTTATCGCTTGACCGATGGCCTGAGTCTGGTCCAGGAGAACATGCGTTTTGCGCTTGGCAATCTGCAATACAATGCGCGTATGGCGGGGTACACAGGCTGCCTTGTAGGAGCGCCGGAAAACCAACTTGATCCAGATGGCAATGGTTACGACGAAGCTATTTATGATACCAATCAAGGTGCTGTAAGGGGCTGGGAGGCTTCCGGAACAGGTCTGGGTAGCACTTTCACCATTACCT
>JAGXLV010000108.1 GCA_018334495.1 Oleiphilaceae bacterium | reverse complement strand
TGCTAAAGACCAGGTAGGCTGCAAAAACCTTAATAACGATCTCGGTGAGTTCTCTCATAATCCCTTATGCATAACGCCAGCCATAAACGGCGCCCTGACAAGGGCGTCCGGTGGAGGCCACATCTTTTGTGGCCGTAACGAATTTGATGGCATTGTTAGGCTGAAATCAACTCAAAAGCCGCGATGCTAACAATGATGATCGCCGTGCCGCCGAGAAGAAACAGGATGAATGACACCGATTGCCGAAGACCAAGACTTTCTTTACAACCACTGCACATCTTGGTTTTTACCCGAAGTATCGCCCCAGGCTCAGCGAGGAAGGCTACGTTCTCATCGGTAAGCTTAACCCCACACTTGAAACACACACCTTTCTTGTCGGCTCGATGCTGCCGCCAAAACCGATACCCAAGCCCAATAGCGGCTGGTGCACCAAGAACTAGTAATAGGATAAGTTCGATATTCATTTAAGCCTAACGCCAATATTAAGCGGCGCCCGACTAGGGCGTCCGGTGGACGGCCGCCAGGCCGGTAACGAACTTGAATGACTTGTTGGGCGTCAAACCCACCGGCGCACCTCTGCTTCATACTGACGGTAAGCCTCACCAAACTTCTCTCGCATGTGCCGCTCCTCTGGGACGATTTGGAACCGGTTCATATAAATAACGAATGCCGGAAGCAGCACAAGACTTGCTAGATTGCTCAGAAAAATTCCCCAAGCAATTAGAACGAGCAAGAAACCAACGTACATCGGGTTTCGACTTATTCGATAAACCCCGCGAACGACAAGGCTAACGGATTGGTCTGGCACTCGCGGGTCGACGGTTGTGCCCGCTGACCTAAACTCCAAAACGCCAAGTAACGCAAAAGCAACACCAATCGCCGCAAACACCAGTGCTACAAACGGAGATGCAGACAACGTGAAACTAAGACTCGGAACAACGACCGCCGATGTCCACATAAGGCTTGCCGTAACAAGCACCAGAATAACTGGTGGGATTTTTAGCTCTAAGGTCTGCACGATGATTCCTCTGGCGCCCAACGAATAGCTAAGCGGCGGCCCGTCAGGGACGTCCGGTGGACGGCCGTCAGGCCGGGAACGCACTTGAGCGACTGGTTATGCATTGCTACCCGCAGCACGAATTTTTCGGAATACCTTGGCGATAAAGTTGGTACCGAGAATCAGACCGACAGACAGGGCCAAAACCACACACCATCCATAGTTTATCGACACCTGAGAGCCCAGTTGAGTCAACAACACACTTACAGCGCGAACGAACCAATAAACACCAATTAAAAACACCCCAGCAGCTACAACACCGCTCTCTGGAATCACCGGCCCGGGGGCTTCTGAAGAAAAAGCAGACTTGGAGATCTTTGACGCTCTGAGCCACAAAACCATGCCGATAACGATTGGCACAGAGAGACCCGCCGCGAAGAACCAAATGTCTGGCGAATTCGGCCCGCTGAATGCATCTGGAACCAGAGCCAGCGGGACATAATTCCCCACAGTGCTAAAGACCAGGTAGGCTGCAAAAACCTTAATAACGATCTCGGTGAGTTCTCTCATAATCCCTTATGCATAACAGCCAGTTCAACGACAAACCGCGTCTATCACACACGCGCCTATTTCCAAACGGGAACTCATCAGTAAAGCTAATATCCAAAATAAATCAAATATTTAGCTATTGACCGTCAAAATGCCACCCGGAAATATACGTCAATTGTCGCCTATCTCCAAAACACGCCTGTCGTTTATCCCCAAAACTGATAACGGGATAATCGCTATGTTTCAGTAGCTTGAGAGATAATGCGACGGCAAGTTTCGTACTTTTACGACACTTGTCGTATATCTCCGGCCTTTTGGACTTGGAAGCGAACGCACCACCGACCCATAAAAAAACCCGGCATTCGCCGGGTCCTCCTAACCACTAACCACACTTACTGTCCCCGCAGGAGAGGCAAGTAGCACACCCATCCATAATGATCACCGCCTTGGTACTACACTTCCCGCAAAGCGTCGCAGTAGGCGGATAATCACCCACAGACTCATCATTAACCGGCGCCTTGTTGGCCTCGAAATCCGCGCGCTTCTCCGCAAGGATGCGCCTGGTGACGTCGCTCATTTCTTCGGTTTCAATCAGGCCGATGGCTTTCAGGTGCTTCTCGATCACGGCGCCGATCTCGGCGACCAGTGAGGGCATGAATACGCCACCTTTCTTGAAGTAGCCGCCGTTCGGGTCGTAGACCGAGCGCAGTTCTTCCACCAGGAAGGTGACGTCACCGCCTTTGCGGAACACGGCTGAAAGAACCCGGGTGAGGGCGATAACCCACTGGAAGTGTTCCATCGACTTGGAGTTGATGAACACTTCGTAGGGCTGGCGGCTTTCGTGGTCGGTGTCTTCGTTCAACAGTATGTCGTTGATGGTGATGTACATCGCGTGCTCGGCCACCGGCGGTTTGATCTTGTAGGTGGTGCCCAGCAGGAAGTCCGGCCGCTCGATGTATTCGTTCATTTCGATCGGCTTGAGAACCTTGGGCTCTTTGTCCTTGACCGCCTGCTCTTTGTCGGCGCCTTCGGAAAGTACCCGGTAACCGACGATCTTGTTGCTGATTTTCACTGTCATGATATTGGTCCTGTGTCGTGCTCTGTCGGTGTTCGGGATTAATACTTACCGTAAGTGCCTTCTTTCAAGGCGTCGAACAGGTTGGCGGCGTGGTGCAGTTCGCCGTCGTACTCGACTTCTTCGTTACCCTTGAGGGTGACCTTGCTGCCGTCGTCCAGAGTGAACTCGTACAGGGTGTTTTCCAGGTCCTTTTCTTTCACCAGCACGCCCTGGAAGGCTTCCGGGTTGAAGCGGAAGGTGGTGCAACCCTTCAGGCCCTTGTCATAGGCGTACATGTAGATGTTCTTGAACTCTTCGTAGGCAAAGTCCGTCGGTACGTTGGCGGTCTTGGATATGGAAGAGTCGATCCAGATCTGGGCGGCGGCCTGAATGTCCACGTGCTGGGTCGGCGACACGTCGTCCGAGGTGGTGAAGTAGGGCGGCAGGCGCTTGTTGTCTTCCTCGGAGAAGGGCATGGCGCCGCTGTTGACCATGTGGCGATAGGCCAGCAGCTCAAAGGAGAAGACGTCGACTTTTTCCTTGGTCTTGCGGCCTTCGCGGATGATGTTCCGGGCATAGTGATGGGAGAAGCTCGGCTCGATGCCGTTGCTGGCGTTGTTGGCCAGGGACAGGCTGATGGTGCCGGTCGGGGCGATTGAGGTGTGGTGGGTAAAGCGACCGCCTTTTTCGGCGAGCTTTGCCACCAGCTCCGGCTCAACGCTGGCAATGCGCTGCATGTAACGGCTGTATTTCGCGTGCAGGACACGGCCCTTGACCTTGTCGCCTTCCTTGATGCCATCCTTTTTGAGCTGGGGGCAGCGGCTCATCATTTTGGGCGTCACCACGAAATCTTCGTTCATGATGGGCGCCGGGCCTTTTTCCTCGGCCAGTGCCAGGGACTGGCGCCAGCCTTCCACTGCCATTTCCCGTACCACTTCCTCGGTGAAGGTCACGGATTCCGGCGAGCCGTAGGGCATGCGCAGCATGGCCAGGGTTGAGCCCAGGCCTAGAATGCCCATGCCGTGGCGGCGCTTGCTGGTGATTTCGTGACGCTGCTCGGCCAGGGGCAGGCCGTTGATTTCCACCACGTTGTCCAGCATGCGGGTGAAGATGGCGACTACTTTGCGGTATTTCTCGTAGTTGAAGCTGGCCTTGTCGGTGAACGGATAGTCCACGAACATGGTCAGGTTGACCGAGCCCAGCAGGCAGCTGCCGTAAGGGGGCAGGGGCTGTTCGCCGCAGGGGTTGGTGGCGCGGATCTCTTCGCAGAACCAGTTGTTGTTCATCTGGTTGACCTTGTCGATCAGGATGAAACCCGGCTCGGCATAGTCGTAGGTGGAGGTCATGATGCTGTCCCAGATGAACCGGGCTTTTACGGTGCTGTAGATGCGGCAGGCGATCTTGCCTTCAGCATTGACCACATAGCCCTCGGTAATCGGGAAATCGCGATAGACAAACTGGCTGGCGTCGTTCAGGTCCAGGCCTTCGTCGTCCGCTTCTTTCTGGGTGACCGGGAAAGAGAGCTTCCAGTCGCCATCGTTCTTGACGGCTTCAATGAAGTCTTCGGTGATCAGCAGCGACAGGTTGAACTGGCGCAAACGGCCGGCTTCGCGCTTGACCTGGATGAAGTCGATGACGTCAGGGTGATGCACGTCAAAGGTGGCCATCTGGGCGCCACGACGGCCGCCGGCAGAGGACACGGTGAAACACATCCGGTCGAAGATATCCATGAAGGACAGGGGGCCGGAGGTGGTGGCACCGGCGCCGGCGACGTAGGCACCTTTGGGCCGCAGGGTGGAAAATTCATAACCGATACCACAGCCCGCTTTCAGCGTCAGGCCGGCTTCATGGTTCTTGCCCAGGATGTCGTTCATGGAGTCGGTAATGTTGCCGGACACCGTGCAGTTGATGGTGGACGTGGCGGGCTTGTGCATTTCCGCACCGGCGTTGGAGATGATGCGGCCAGCGGGAATGGCACCGTGTTTCAGGGCCCAGACGAAGTCCTTCAGGCACCGGGCGCGGTCGGCTTCGGATTCGACTTCCGAAAGCGACTTGGCCACGCGCTGATAGGTGCCTTCAATGGTGGTGTCCACAGGCTCGCCGGTCTTGGTTTTAAGCTGATATTTGCTGTTCCAGATATCCAGCGATGCGTCCTGCATGGGTATTGTTGTTATTGCTGCCTGCGCTTTTGCGTTCATTGCGATCCTCTGTATTCTGATGTTGCTTGCTGAACGACGCCGTTACTAAAACGATGCCATGCCGATTGTTTTGTATTGCTGACTTGGTTTTGGGTGTTTTACCCATAACTACATCTGGTATGTCGGTTTTGCCGGGTGCAGGGCCTGAAGACACTGGTGGAGCCCCTGGACTGTCCTGCAGTCCGTTGTCTTCTGCCTTCTCTAAACATGCAATAAAAAAGAAGCTTTCAGATTTGTGAAATATCGAGAAAACCCAACATGTTGATCAGTTGCCAGAAATTATAACACGATATAGTGTTCTGTGAAGTCAGGTGCAGCTATGAGGTTCGGCCTTTGGCTATGAAAAAATTAATGGCGGATCGCTTGCAAAACCGGGGTTGCCGTCTTGAGCGGCCTCCACGGCAAGGACAAACAGAAAATCCGGAGAACACTACATCTTGTGGTTATAAGCGAAGCGCTCGTAACAACAAAATAGTTGCAAAAGGCCGGCGAGGAGAACCTGGAGACTGGCTGTTGCTGGCGCCGGGGAGAACCGGCCTTGCGCGGGGCCGTGCCGAGGCTTCGTGATCACGGCTTAATCCGGTAAAGTAGTTGCAACAAGCAAGGGTTGTTTACAACGCTGGAACACAACGGCAAGGGATGGGTCATGGAAACACAAAACAAGCTTCCGCTCGACATGGTGTACCACTGGGAAAGGGTCAAGCCCGAATCCGTTTATATGACCCAGCCGATGGGCGATGGCCAGGTCACTGAATACACCTGGCGTCGGGCTGTCGGAGAGGCGCGCCGGATGGCCGCTTACCTGAAATCCCTGAACCTTCCTGAGCCCAGTCAGGTCGGTATCGTTTCCAAGAACTGTGCCCACTGGATCATGTCTGACTGGGCGATCTGGATGGCCGGGCACACCTCGGTACCGATTTATCCCACCCTCAATGCGGATACCGTCAGCTACATTCTGGACCACAGTGAGTGTAAGGCGCTGTTTGTCGGCAAACTGGATGACTGGGACGAGATGAAATCGGGGGTTCCCGAGTCGATGCACTGTATTGCCTATCCATTGAGCCCGAAAAACGACTTCGAGACCTGGAACGATCTGGTGGCGGCTTTTCCGCCCATTCAAGAGGATGTGCAGCGCCCACCCGACGAACTGGCCACCATTGTTTATACGTCCGGCAGCACGGGACGCCCCAAAGGCGTTATGCACAGTTTCAATAACCTGGCACAAGCCGCGGGCGGGGCCACCGAGGAGCTGGCTGTTACCAGCGACGATCGAATGCTGTCGTATTTGCCACTGGCCCACGTGTTCGAGCGGTTTGTGGTGGAACTGGGCTCCATGCGACAAGGCTTCCAGCTGTTCTTTGCCGAGTCGATGGACACTTTCCTTGAGGATCTCCGGCGCGCCCAGCCCACGCTTTTCCTGGCTGTGCCGCGCATCTGGGTGAAATTCCAGCAGGGGGTTTTCCGCAAGATGCCAAAGAAGCGACTGGACAGGCTGATGAAAATTCCCCTGGTCAACCGTGTCATCAAGAAAAAAATTCTGACCCAGCTTGGCCTGCAGCACGTCAGGTTTGCCGGCAGCGGTTCCGCCCCTCTGGCGCATGACATTCTGGAATGGTATCGAGGGCTTGGCCTGGAATTGCTGGAGGGCTACGGGCTGACGGAAAATCTTGCCTACTCGCACATGAACAAACCCGGACGGGCCAAGACCGGCTACGTGGGGGAGCCTTTGCCGGGCGTGGAAACGAGAATCAGCGAGGATGGCGAGATACTGGTTAAAAGTCCCGCCAACATGCTGGGCTATTTCAAGGATGAGGAAAAAACCCGCGAGACCTTTACCGAGGATGGTTTCCTGAAAACCGGCGAC
>JAGXLV010000035.1 GCA_018334495.1 Oleiphilaceae bacterium | reverse complement strand
AATCGCAACGACCTGTCCGAAGGCCAGGCCATTCTTGATGCTGACGGTCTGATGGGTCAGGTTTACCAAACCAGCAGCTTTACCTCCCGCGTGTTACTGATTTCCGACAGCAGTCATGCCGTGCCTGTGGAGGTCAACCGTAACGGTCTGCGGGCTGTGCTGCTGGGTAATGGTGATTTCAATCGCATGGAACTGGTGCATGTGCCGGACACCGCGGACATTCGCGAGGGCGACATGCTGATCAGCTCGGGCCTGGGTGGTCGTTTTCCCCGGGGTTACCCGGTCGCCGAGGTCTGGTCGATTGAAAAAGAGCCGGGTGAGCCCTTCATGACCATTGAGGCCAGGCCCCTGGCAAAATTGAACCGGAGCAATATGTTGTTGGTGGTCTTCCAGGGCGAGGACGAATTCAAGGCCACCGAAGAAGTGCCGGTACCGGAAACGGCTAACGGGGAGTTGCCCTGATGTTATCCGTTATAAGCTATCCGGTTTTGGGTCTCAGTATTCTTCTGGCACTGGTCTTGAGCATCGCCTGGTTTCCGGTGGAGTGGCTGGAATTACGGCCGGAATGGCTGGGCCTGATGGTTTTTTACTGGACCTTTCGCGCCCCGGCCCAGTTTGGCGTTCTGCTGGCCTGGTGCCTGGGATTGCTGCTCGACGTGCTGGAGGCCACGCCACTGGGCGTTAACGCCATGGCGATGGCTTTGGTGGCGTTTCTGGTTCTGACAACGCATCAGCGCCTGAAAATGTTTCCCATACCCCAGCAATGCGTCATGGTGTTTCTGTTGCTGAGTATTAACCAGATGCTGGTGCATTTCGTCAAACAGTTGCTGGGCGCGGACAATACCGGCTTCGGCTATCTTTGGCCGGCCCTGACCGGTGCGTTTATCTGGCCCTTGATTTGTGTTCTGCTGGATAACCTGAATCGGAAACTGGGATAGGGCAGGTTATGCGACCCATTGTTCTTGCCTCCGCATCGCCCCGACGGGCTGAATTGCTGGCTCAGCTGGGCCTGCAATCGGGACGCCATTTCAGCCTTGGCCCGGTGGCTATCGACGAGACTCCCCAGACGGATGAACCGCCCGCGCGTTATGTGACCCGGCTGGCCCGGGAAAAAGCGATGGCCGGCCTGGCCCGGACCACCGACGCGGGTGCGCTGGTGATAGGCTCGGATACCTCCGTGATTTGCGATGACGAAATTCTCGGCAAACCCCGGGACAGGGCTGAAGCCGAAGCCATGTTGGCGCGCTTGTCCGGTCGCAGCCACACTGTGATGACGGCGGTTGCCATCGCCGCAAGTGAGCAGGGCTGTGTCGAGCGCCTGGTCACCACGGAGGTCGATTTCCGGCCACTGACGGCTCGGGAAATCAGCGCATACTGCGCCACGGGTGAGCCCATGGACAAAGCCGGCGCCTATGGTATCCAGGGGCGGGGCGGTGCATTCGTGACGGCTTTGCGGGGCAGCTACAGCGCGGTTGTAGGCCTGCCCCTGGAACAAACCGCAAGCCTGCTCGCGGAAGCTGGCCAGCCGGTTTGGCAATTCTGGGCAGCGGCCCGAACGGGGCAATTATGAGCGAAGAAATACTGATTAACGTGACACCGGTCGAAACCCGCGTGGCGCTGGTGGAAAACGGCATGCTTCAGGAAGCCTACATCGAACGCGCCAGCCGCAAGGGCATCGTCGGCAATATCTACAAAGGCAAGGTCGTGCGCGTGCTTCCGGGCATGGAGGCAGCGTTTGTTGAGATTGGCCTTGAGCGGGCAGCGTTTATCCATGCCTCCGATGTGGTGGGTGGCAACCTGTCCGAGGGCACGGCCAGCGACGCGCCCAAAAGCACACCGGATATCCGCACGCTACTGCGCGAGGGGCAGTCCCTGGTCGTGCAGGTCACCAAAGACCCGATCGGCACCAAGGGCGCCCGACTGACGACCCAGCTTTCCATTCCCTCCCGCTACCTGGTGTTCATGCCGGAAGTGCCCCACATCGGCATATCGCAACGCATTGAGGACGAAGCCGAGCGGGTGCGGTTGAAGGGGATTGTGGCGCAGGGCGCCGCCGAACTTGGCGACGAACGCTTTGGCTATATCATCCGCACGGCCGCCGAGGCCGCCTCGGCGGAAGACCTGACTGCCGACATGATGTACCTGCACCGCCTCAACCAGTCCATTCACGAGCGTATCGCCAATGCGCCCTTGCCGTCAGTCATCTACCAGGATTTGCCGCTGTTTATCCGCACCATCCGCGATCTGGTCCGGCCCCAGACCGAGAAGGTGCGCATTGATTCCCGCGAGAGCCATCAGCGCGTCATGGAGTTCGTCAACAACTTCGTTACCGAATTCTCCGACAAGGTGGAGTATTACCCCGGCGAGCGGCCCCTGTTTGACCTTTACAGTGTCGAGGATGAAATTCAGAAGGCCCTGAGCCGCAAGGTGCAACTGAAATCCGGGGGCTACGTCATTATCGACCAGACCGAGGCCATGACCACCATCGACATCAACACCGGGGCGTTTGTCGGCCACCGCAATCTGGAAGAAACCATTTTCAAAACCAATCTGGAGGCGACCCGGGCCATCAGCCGGCAGCTCAGGCTGCGCAACCTCGGTGGCATTATCATCATCGATTTCATCGACATGGAAGACCCGGAGCACCGGCGTCAGGTGCATCGGATGCTGGAGAAAATGCTGGAGCGGGACCATGCCAAAACCAAAATCACCGGCGTTTCGGAACTTGGTCTGGTGGAGATGACCCGTAAGCGCACCACCGAGAGCCTGGGCCAGATCCTGTGTGAACCCTGCCCGATATGCGATGGCCGCGGCTTTCTGAAGACCAGTGAAACCGTATGCTACGAGGTGTTTCGTGAAATTCTCCGGGTCAATCGCGCCTACGATGCCGAGAGTTATCTGGTCATGGCCTCCCAGAGCGTGGTCGACAGGCTCCTTGACGAAGAGTCTGATAACGTCGCGGACCTGGAAACATTCATTGAAAAAACGATTCGGTTCCAGGTTGAAGCCTTATACAGCCAGGAACAGTATGATGTAGTTCTGCTCTAGGGTGTTGTCATCCATAGGCCGGAACCCGACTTTTACGGATCCCAAGGTAACCTTTCTGCATGACCCCGCCTCCTGCTGATATCAGGTCGCGCCACTTTCTGTTTCGGGCGCTGCTGCGTCTCACCAGCCTGATCTGGTGGCTGGCGTTGGCACTGCTCGTTGTGCTGGCGCTCTACGCCGGCCTGGGGCGGCAGCTGAGTCAGCAAATCGGCGACTACCGGGGCGAGATTGAACAGGCACTGTCCGAACAGTTGGGCCAGCCGGTCACTATTGGCAGCCTGCGGGCCGATTGGCAGTGGCTCGATCCGGTCCTTCGTGCCGACAATCTTGAGCTGCATTACAGCGGCGATCAGGATCGGGCGATCGCCCGGCTTCAGCATCTCCGTATCCGGCTTGACACCCTGTCCTCGCTTTTGCGTTTACGTCTTGTTTTCCAGGACTTCGACGCCGACGGCCTCGATCTCACCCTTCTCTCCACCCGTTCCGACGGGGTGCAGGTAGAGGGGCTGGGCCTGTTGCAAAACAGCGACCCGATGATCTGGCTGGCCCGTGTCGGAACAGTGCTGTCGGACCCGTCCCTGCGCATCACCCGCATCAATCTGGGACTTAAAATGCCCGATGAGCCGGTGCGATACCTGGACATTCCCCAGGTTGACCTGATTTACAACCAGGGCGTGTTCACCGCCAGTGGCCGGGCCATGCGCTCCGGCACCACCGACCAGCTGGCCAGTTTCAAACTGCAGGGCCAGCATTTTTTCCGGGGTGATTTTGACGGCCAGCTGTACGTGGATCTCGATTCCGGCCGCGTGTTTGACGGCCTGTTAAAAGGCTTCAATTCGGATAAAAACCCACTGACCCTGATCGGGCTCGATCTGCAGGGAGAGGGCTGGCTGACCTTTCAGGACGGGCGCCCGATCCGGGGCACGGGCAGGTTCCTGTTGCCGCATTTACAGCTCGGTACCGACGATCAGACGCTGGCGCCGCTTGAAAACGTGACCGCTCACGTGGGCTGGCGGCGCTCGTCTGACGCCAACGGCCGCCGTGATGAAGTGCACCTCAAAGACCTGTCCTGGCGCTGGGACAAGGCACAATCGGGGCCACTGGATCTGAGGCTGAGCCTGACTCCGGAGGCCTTGTCGCTGACCGGTAAGCGAATGCCCGTCCAGTCTCCGGCGCGCCTGGCGCAAGCTCTGCAACTTTTGCCGTCGTCGGTGAACACGGCACTGGCCAGCTACCAGCCCGAGGGCATGCTGGATCAGTTTCAGTTAAAGCTGCCGGCATCCGAAAAGCCCCGGGCCTTTGAGTTTACCGGGCAATTCAGCGACCTGTCGGTCCAGCCCCACGGCGGCGCACCCGGCGGGTCCGGCCTGAGCGGTCGCCTGTTTGCCGGCCCGGATGGGGGCTGGGTGGATGTCAAGGCCAACGATGTGGTTGTGGATTTTCCCGAGTTGTTCCGGAAAAACTGGGCCCTGGGTCACCTGAATACGAGAATCGAATGGCTGCGTGAGGGCAACGCCATCCGGCTCTTTTCGGACCGGGTGGATGTGGAGTATCAGGACGTCACCCAGGTGACCGGTGCCTTTGATCTGCGCCTGGACCCGGACCGGAACAATGTCCTCGGCCTCAAAGTGAACCTGAAGCGCGGCTATGCCAGCATGCTGGCCGCTTTTGTCCCGGACCGGATCCTGGGTGAAGCGTTCTACGGCTGGCTGACCCAAGCCGTTGAAGCGGCGACCGTCACCGAGGGTGTGTTCTATGGCCACGGGACCATAGGCGCGGATAGGCCGGCCAATTCGTTTACCACATCCATGCAGTATGAATTTCGCGATGCCACTGTGCGCTACGATCCGGCATGGCCCCGCGTTACCGGCGCCAGTGGCCGGGCCAGCGTTCAGGGACGCAATGCCCACGTTCGTCTCGATGCCGGCCAGGTCGGCGGTTTGGCTCTGGATCAGAGCGAGATTGAGGTTTCCCCCGGGCCCCGGGTCTCGCTGGCCACCGCCACCAGCCTGGAAGGCTCGGAGGTCAAGAACTGGTTAAGCCAGACTCCCCTGCAAGACCTGATGGGCGATGCCGGCCAATACATTGAGCTCAGTGGCGACTATGACGTCAAGCTCGGTGCCCGCCTGGCTCTCGACTCCGATGCCGGGCCACCAGAGGTCGATGTGGATATCCGCACTGACAATGGCGGGGTCCGCTACAGCCCGGCGGACCTGGCCTGGACCGATCTTTCCGGCCGGATTCATTACCGTACCGATACCGGCTTCGCGCCTGAAACCCTGAACGGTGTGTTTCTGGGTGAACCGGCGGAGTTCAAACTGGCTATCTCGGAGCAACCGAAACGTCTTTATATGACTCAGTACAGTCAGATGGCGTTCAGTTCGCTGATGGACATTCTGACCGAGCGTGCCCTGCCGGGGTTTCAGGGGGACCCTGGCCTTGAAGGCGAATTCGATTACAGTGCCAGCCTGGCGCTGACATCCGGCGGTCTTCCGGCGGTTACCCTGGAGTCCGACCTGAAAGGCCTGGCCGTCAACTGGCCTGCCCCCCTGGCAAAAACACCAGCCGAAGCGGCCCCGCTGACGTTGCGTGCCGAATGGCGGGACGCCGGCCTTGAGATCACCGGTAACTGGCAGGAGCGGCTTGCGACCCGCCTGAGATGGCGGGACACCGCTTTTGATCGTGGCGTTCTGGCAGTCGGCTCGGGCCCTGCCGACTTGCCCGAAATGCCGGGCGTGATCATTGCCGGTGATGTGGCTGAGTTTGATGTGAACCAGTGGCGGGAGCGTTTCAGTGATCTTGTGGGCCCCGCCTTGGTGGAAAGAAAACGCCCGGCGGGGTACGACTGGCTGGCCGGCGTCCGGCTCCATGCCGATGCGCTCATTGTCGGCGGCAGGGACTTTCCTGGTTTGACGGTGGCAGCCCGCCCGGAACCCGATCACTGGCAGATTGAGCTGGAGTCGGAGATGGCGACCGGTGCAATTGGTATTCCCGACAGAGGAAATGAGCCGCTTACGGTTCGCCTCAGCCATCTTCTGTTACCGGATGGGGCGGAAAATGACACCGACGACGGCACAAACGTTGACAGTGCCGGCGCCTCGGAGACTCTGGCAGACAGCGATCTTTTCGACCTCTGGCAGGTGGCGGACTGGCCCAAAGTAGATGTACAGATTAAGGATCTGAGGCGCGGGGCCAACGAATACGGTGCCTGGTCTTTTCAATTGTTGCCGGGGCCGGGCACTCTGATTGCGGATGATCTGACCGGTAAGCTTAAGGGCCTGGCGTTTGAGGGCGATCTGGTATGGCGCAAACTGGGCGGCTGGGAGGAGACTCAGCTGGGCGGCACGATTTCCGGGGGTAGCCTGGAGGCGCTGTCCGGTATCCTGGGAGGGCAGGTGCCGATCAGCAACAAGAAAACCCGGGCGATCCTGGATCTGTCCTGGCCCTCGAATCCCGCGGGTATTGAGCTTGAAAATATGAATGGCACCGCCAGTGTTCGTCTCGATGAGGGTGTCATTCTGGAAAAAAGCGACACCGCACAGCTGTTCCGGGTTTTTAATGTGTTGAATTCCGACACCCTGTGGCGTCGGCTGAAACTGGACTTCTCCGATCTTTACGAGCGTGGCGTCTCGTTTGATGCGCTTTCCGGGGAAGCGACTTTTCTCAATGGCACCATGAGCTGGGCGCCTGAGCTGCAGATTGCAGGGCCTTCCGGTGCCTTCAAGCTGTCCGGCTCCAGCGACTTGGCGGCAGAATCCCTCAACATGCAGCTGGTGGTTGTCCTGCCTTTGACCAAGAATCTGCCGTTGGCCGCGATATTGCTGGGTGCCTCCGGCCCCGTCGGCGGCGCTCTGTTTGTGCTCGATAAACTGCTGGGTGAGCCATTGAGCAAACTGACCAGCGCCACTTACAGTGTGAAAGGATCCTGGGATCGTCCCAGCGTTAAGCTGCAAAGTGTGTTTGACACCAGCAAGTGATAGGGAGCCTGCCATGGCAAATCAGAAAAACAGCACCGTCGCCGCCATTCAGATGGTCAGCGGCCGTGATATCGAGGCCAATCTCAGGGAGGCGGCGCAACTGCTGCAGTCGGCAGTGGAGGCGGGCGCAAAAATTGCCGTGTTGCCGGAGAATTTCGCGGTCCTGAGCACCAGCCAGATGTTGGCTCAGGGTCGCGAAGAGGCCGGGGATCACGCCACCGTGCGTTCCTTTCTGGCCGATCAGGCCCAGTCCCTGGGGCTCTGGATTGTCGGTGGCTCGCTACCCCTTGCTTCGCGCCCGGATGGCCAGACCCTGGAGGATCGGGTTCGCGCCGTCTGCCTGGTGTTTGACGATCAAGGCCGGGAAGTGGCGCGTTACGACAAAATTCACCTGTTCGACGCCACGGTGGACGACGCCCACGGCCAATACCGCGAATCGGACACCTTCGAGCCCGGCAGTGAGGTGGTGACGGTGGACACGCCGGCTGGTGTGTTAGGGCTCGCCATCTGTTACGACTTGCGCTTTCCCGAGTTGTTCCGGGCGTTGCGGGCCAAAGGCGCCGAATGGGTGTCATTGCCCAGCGCCTTCACCTACAACACCGGCTCCGCGCACTGGCACGCCCTGGTGCGCGCCCGCGCCATCGAGAATCAGGTCTGGATGGTGGCGCCGGGACAAGGCGGCCAGAACGGACCGCGCCGGCGAACTTACGGACATTCGCTGATTTGCGATCCCTGGGGTGAAATAACCGGAGAAACAGAAGAAGGCCCCGGCCTGGTCACCGGCGACCTGGACATGGAGCGTTTGCGGACAATACGCGACGGCATGCCAGTCTGGAGCCACCGCCGCCTTTAAGTCCCAGAAGAACAGAAGTGCACGCCTGGATCGCGGTTAAAACCGCTCCTACCGGAGGACGCAACCGTAGGAGCGACTTCAGTCGCGAATGGCGTCAACACCTGAACCAATCGCGGTTAAAACCGCTCCTACCGGAGGACGCAACCGTAGGAGCGACTTCAGTCGCGAAACGGCGTCAACACTTGAACCCAATCGCGGTTAAAACCGCTCCTACCGGAGGTCGCAACCGTAGGAGCGACTTCAGTCGCGAATGGCGTCACACCTGAACCAATCGCGGTTAAAACCGCTCCTACCGGGCGGAGGCAACATTCTGGGGGTGCCGTTGTTCAATGGCGCCATCTCAGCCGCCATCGCGGTCGATGCATTCCCGCAGGTAACGAAACAGCTTCCGCGAATGCGTAACCCCCGCGCCTTTCTGAGCTTCGCGACTGGCATTTCGGACCAGATTGCGCAGGTGCTGGATATCCGTCTCGGGGCAATACGCCATGAAAGCGCCAACAGCGCTGTCACCTTCTGCAATCAGCCGGTCACGCCAGTGCTCGGCCAGGTGCAGCCTGCGGGTGTGTTCGTCACTGCCGGCGTTGGCGGCCTCCACTTCCCGAATCAACTCGTCCAGCTGCTCCTCGTTGCGGATAATCTTGCCGAGGTATTGCAGATGGCGCCGTCGCGCTTCGTTTTGCTTGATGCGCCTTGATTCATCGATGGCCCTGCGCAGCGTCTCGCTCATGGGCAGGCTGGCCAGCTGGTCAGGGCGTAATTCGGTCAGGTGTTTGCCCAGATCCTGTAAGGCGTGCATGTCGCGCTTGCGTTGGGACTTGCTTATCGGCAGGTCCTCATCCGGGCGTTCGCTGTTTTTTTGATCGATCATTTTGCCGGTGTCACTTACTTTGGGGAGCCCGGCCGGTACTGAGAACCTCAACAGTCCACAGGGTATCTCGCCGGGCACCGGATTCAGGAATAAAAAATAGTCGCCAGGCCCAGAAAGGCCAGAAAACCGATCACATCGGTCACAGTGGTCAATATAACACCACCGGCCAGCGCGGGATCGATGTTGCGGGATTTGAGGAACATCGGCAAGACCGTGCCCACCAGAGCGGCCGCAATCAGGTTGATAATCAGAGCGGCGGCGATGATAACACCGATCATGGGGTCGCCAAACCAGGCGGTCGCCGCCCCTGCCACCACGAGTGCCCAGAGCAGGCCGTTAAGAACGCTGGAAAAAAACTCCCGATTCAGCAGCCAGCCCAGATTGGCGCCGCTGATCTGGCCCACCGCCATACCCCGGATCACCAGTGTCAGAGTCTGGCTGCCGGCAATGCCGCCCATACTGGCGACAATGGGCATGAGCACCGCCAATGCCACCACTTTCTCGATAGTGGCTTCGAACAGCCCGATAACCGAAGCCGCGATAAACGCGGTAATCAGATTGATGCCCAGCCACACCGCCCGGCGCCGGCTGGTTTTCCAGACCGGGGCGAAGGTGTCTTCATCCTCGTCCAGGCCTGCCAGGCTCATCAGGGAGTGGTCGGCGTCTTCGCGGATAACATCCACCACGTCGTCGATGGTGATCCGGCCCAACAGTTTTCGGCCTTCACCCACCACCGGCGCGGAGATCAGGTCGTAGCGTTCAAACAGGGTCGCCACCTGGGTGTCAGTCATGGTGACCGGAATCGGCTCGATCTCAGTATCCATGACCTCGCGCACCGTCACCGTGGGGTTGGACACCAGCATTTTGGTGATCGGCAACACCCCGATGTATTCATCACGGCGACTCACGACGATCAGGCTGTCGGTCATGGGTGGCAAGACCCGGTGGCGGCGCAAGTAGCGTAAAACCACATCGACGGTCAGATCCGGACGCACGGTGACGGCGTCCGTGTTCATCAGGCCGCCGGCGGTATCCTCCGGATAGGACAGAACCTCCTCGACCCGCTGGCGATCCTGGTCGTCCATGGTGTCGAGCACTTCCCGGATGACCGTGTCCGGCAGTTGCTGGAGCAGGTCGGCCAGGTCGTCCGATTCGAAATCCTCGATAATACTGGCCAGTTCCTGAGCATTGAGTTTGCTCAGGAAATAACCACGGATATCGTCGCTCAGGTATTGCAGGACCTCGCCTTCGAGGCTTTTGTCGACCAGGTTCCAAAGCAGGGCGCGTTGGCGGGGCGGGGAGGATTCCAGCAGGTGCGCGATATCACTGGGGCTCAGGCCGCCGTTCAGAATGCGCGAAACCTGCTGCAGCGCACCGCTGTCAAGGGCTTCAGTGAGGGAGCGAAGGCGCTGTCGGGCCTGGCTTTTTTCCAGTATTTCTGCCATGAATCACCCAGCGGATTGGTCGACACCCACTCGTCAGCGAATGATCACGAGTGGGTCAGTAAGCATCGGATCACAATGAAACTGAAAGGCGGTCCCTGCACGCGGGCATGATGCTTTGTGTCAGGCTCGCCCGTTTTTGCAAATCGGCTCAGTATAGCGGAGTTAGCGCCCAAAGGTGAGGCAGTTGCTTAAGTGAATGCCCGATTCATTCGCCTTCGCCAAAATAATCATCGATCAACTCGACCAGGGCGTCCCGGGCCTCGGCTTCATCGGGGCCCTCGGTGATCAAGTCAACACGGGTGCCTTTGCTGGCGGCCAACATCATCACGGAGATAATGCTTTTGCCGTCTACTTCGCGGCCATCCTTGGCAAGCCGGACCTGACTGTCAAAGCGGTTGGCGGTGCCCACCAGTTTTGCCGCGGCGCGGGCGTGTAAACCCAACTTGTTGATGATGGTAACCGGCTGACGGATCATTGATCGCCTTTGGGCTCTGAAGGCTTGATGTTAGGCAGTTCCGAGTGTCGAATCTGCACGTTGCGGTAGAGATCGGCGAAATGCCTGCCCAGCTCTTCACTGACATAGACCGAGCGGTGCTGGCCACCGGTACAGCCGATGGAAATGGTCATGTAACTGCGATTACTGTTGCTGAACGCCGGTAACCAGGTTTCCAGTAAACGGGTCACGTCCGCAACCATCTGGCGCGTCAGGGGCTCTTTTTCGAGGAAGGCGACAACCGGTTGATCAAGGCCGGTGAACGGGCGCAGATTGGCGTCCCAGTGAGGGTTGGGCAGACACCGCACATCGAAAACATAATCCGAATCCGTCGGCACGCCGTGCTTGTAACCGAAGGACTGGAACAGCAGGGCTATTTCCTGCTCCCGGCGGCCCACGACACGCTGCTTGACCATGTCCCTGAGTTCGTACATGGACAGCTCGGTGGTGTTGATGTGCAGGTCCGCCAGGTTGGCCAGGGGTTCCAGCAGCGCCTTCTCATGACTGATGGCTTCCCGCAGGGAGCGGCGGTCGCTGCTCAACGGATGCTTGCGTCGAGTGGCATGAAAGCGCTGCAACAGCGATTCATTACTGGCGTCCAGGTACAGGATTTCCAGTGTCAGGCCGGTGTCTTTGAGATGCTTGTAGATTTCCTCAAAGTTGGCGATTTCACCGGACAGGTTCCTGGCATCAATACTGACGGCCATCTTTTTCAGCCGGTCAGGGGAGTCGGTAGAGCCGTGAGCGGTGGCTTCACGGGTCAGGGGGAACAGCAGGCCGATGGGCAGGTTGTCGATGCAATAGTAACCCAGGTCTTCCAGGACATGCAGTGCTGTACTTTTACCCGATCCGGACCGGCCGCTGACAATGATCAATTTCATAACAGGTATAACCTCCGCCCGATGCTTTTTCGGCGCTACTCAACCATGACGCGGTACAGGCTGTCGTTGTCCTGGCACTGGCGCAGACGGTCGCAAAAACTTCGGTCGTTGAACTTCTCGGCAAGCTGGCTCAACAGTTCCAGGTGTTCGCTGGTGGCCTCTTTGGGCACAATCAGCGCAAAGAGTATGTCCACGGGTTGGTTGTCGATGGCATCGAAGGCGATGGCATCCTCCAGTGTCACCAGGGTGCCGATAACCCGGTCACAGTCCTGAAGCCTGCAATGGGGAATCGCAATGCCCTGGCCAATACCGGTGCTGCCCAGGCGCTCGCGAGCCACGAGGTTGTTGAAAATTCGGGTCCCGCTGAGCTCCGGGTAATGGGCGGCAACCTGGCTGGCAATGAATTCCAGAATCCGCTTTTTGCTGTTTCCGGGCACCTGACAAAGGGCAAGTTCCGGGCTCAGGATGGTCTCGATGGTCAATGATGTGTCCGTCATGAATAGACAGTGTTTCCGTAAAAAAGCTGCGGCACGTCTGAGGTGCCGCAGTGAGTATCAGCCGTATGGCAGGATGTTTGTGCCGCGCATGCTAGCAGAACCCGGCACCGGCCACGAGAGGCCGGAGTCCGGGTGCGTTTCGGCTAGCGCGCGGCAGCGCCGTGCATACGATCAACGGTTTTTTCCTTGAGTTTCAGGACCTGACGATCCAGCTTGTCAACAAGGGCATCGATAGCCGCGTACATGTCGCTGTTTTCGGCTTTGGCGTGAATTTCACCGCCAACCACATGCAGCGTGGCCTCGGCCATTTGACGCACTTTTTCCACCTCAAGCGTTACCTGGCAATTGGTGATGTGATCAAAATGTCGCTCAAGGCGTGCGAACTTTTCGTTCACGTAATCCTTCAGTGCGGGAGTCAAATCGACGTGGTGGCCTGAAATGTTGAGTTGCATAGGCTTCTCCTGTTGTCGTCATGCCGGGTACTGCTGTGCCCGGCGGTTACCCTGGCCTCCGGGGCCATGGCTTAACTTCTGACGGGCTGCAAACCGGCCTCTGACGGCTTTGTTCACAGCTCACATCTAACAGTGTTGATCCTTTTCGGACCCAAGTCCTAAACCAGTCGTTTCCGTTCGTTTGACGGGGGTATTTGCATGGCTTCCCGGTACTTGGCGACAGTTCGCCGTGCCACATTGATACCCTTGTCACCCAGTACTGAAGCCAGTTTGCTGTCGCTGAGCGGCTTTTTGGGTGTTTCTCCCGCGATCAATTTTTTGATCATGGCACGGATTGCAGTCGAGGAACACTCCCCGCCTTCCTCCGTACCCACATGGCTTGAAAAAAAGTATTTCAGCTCGAAAATACCGCGCGGCGTATGCATGTATTTCTGGGTGGTCACCCGTGAAATGGTCGATTCGTGCATTTCCACCACCTGGGCGATATCCGACAGAATCAGCGGTTTCATGGCTTCATCGCCATAGTCCAGAAAGCCTTGCTGGTGCTCGACAATGCGGGTCGCGACCTTCAGCAGTGTCTCGTTGCGGCTTTGCAGGCTTTTGATGAACCATTTCGCCTCCTGTAGCTGATCCCTCATGTAGGTATTGTCGGCGCTGCTGTCCGCGCGCTTTATAAGGGAAGCATAGCTGGCATTGACGCGAATGCGCGGTGCGATGTCGGGATTTAATTCCACCCGCCAGCGCCCGTTGGTTTTCAGCACGATCACATCCGGAATCACGTAGTCGGGTTCGCCATGGTCGATGCTGTCACCGGGACGCGGATTCAGGGTCGTGATAAGCGCCAGCACCGATTTGAGCTGGTCTTCCTTCAGCCGGCTGCGGCGCAGTAACTGGGCGTAATCGCGGTTGCCCAGCAGATTGATGTATTGGGTGATGACCAGTCGCGCCTGGGCCAGCCAGGGGGTTTCCGGCGGCAACTGGTTCAGTTGAATCAACAGGCATTCCTGAAGGTTCCGGGCAAACACCCCGGCCGGATCGAAATGTTGCAGGCGGCGCAGCACCGCCATGACTTCATCCAGCTCCAGCGGATCTTCGTCGCTGTCATCGATCAGCCCCGAATAGATTTCTTCGAGGTCAGAGGTGAGATAGCCGCGATCGTTCACAGCGTCAAGCAGAGCATGGGCGATGGCCTGGTCCCGGTCGCTCATCGGCGTCAGGTTCAGTTGCCATTCCAGGTGATCCTGCAGGGTCTCGGCGGGCGAGTTGCGGGTTTCAAAGTCGTTGTCGTTTTCGTCATCGCCGCGGGCCGCCGGGGTGCTGGCAGGCTGATAAATATCGTCCCAGGCGGTATCCACCGGCAGGTCATCCGGTATGCTGTTGGTCTCGCTGGCCCAGTCAGGGCCGTTTTCGGTTTCATCCCAGCTGGTTTCGGCCGGCTCGGCCTCCGATGCGGCCTCGGCGCGCGCGGTGGCGGCTTCCGCGTCTTTTGTCTCTTGTGCGCTTTCAGCGGAGACCTCCGGAGGCTCGTCGTCTTCCGGCGCTTCCAGCATGGGGTTCGATTCAAGCGCCTGCTGGATTTCCTGTTGGAGGTCGAGTGTGGATAGCTGAAGAAGCCGGATCGCCTGTTGCAGCTGGGGCGTCATGGTCAGGCTTTGACCCAGCTTTAACTGAAGAGAGGCTTTCATTACCATAGTTTAGGTTCCGTCACCCGATTTACCATTTAGCGAAAAGTCGTTTTTTATTGGCAACTTGCGCCATCGAGCAATTCGGTAAGCAATTTCTTTGCCGAGTGTACTTGTTTGGTTTTCAGGCGCCAAGACAAGGAATGTAACCGAACGCTGTCAGAGCCTGAATTCATTGCCAAGATAAACTTCCCTGACCTGCTGATTGGCCATTATGTCGTCAGAGTGGCCTGACGCAATAATATGCCCGGCACTGACAATATAGGCATTTTCGCAGATATCGAGGGTCTCACGCACGTTATGATCTGTAATCAGAACGCCGATGCCCTTGTCGCGCAGGTGGCGGATAATCTGTTTGATATCGCTCACCGAGATTGGGTCCACACCGGCAAAAGGCTCGTCCAGCAGCATAAACGCCGGCTCTATCGCCAGGGCCCGCGCAATTTCAACCCGCCGCCGTTCGCCGCCGGACAGCGCCATCCCCGGCGTGTCGCGGATATGGGTGATGTTGAATTCTTCCAGCAGGACTTCCAGTTTTTCCGTGCGCTCAGCCTTGCTCAGGTTCTTCCGGGTTTCCAGAATGGCCATGATGTTGTCCCGCACCGTCAGCTTGCGGAAAACCGACGCCTCCTGCGGCAGGTAGCCGATGCCTTTGCGCGCGCGGCCATGCATGGGCAGGGGCGTTATGTCTTCCTCGTTGATGGAGATGCGGCCGTTGTCAGCCGGGACCAGTCCGACGATCATGTAAAAGCAGGTGGTTTTGCCGGCGCCGTTGGGGCCGAGTAACCCGACAATTTCACCGCTGTGTATTTCCAGCGACACATCAAGCACGACTTTTTTCTCTTTGTAACTTTTCGCCAGGTGACTGGCTCTGAGCACGGCCATTAACGCTGCTCCTCGTTCTGGTTGCGCGGCTGAATGGTCATCTCCACCCGATCCGAGGCGTCTGGTCCGCTTTCCGCCGTCACCACGCGGTCGGAGGTGCTGTATACGATGCGCTGGCCGCGAAACGTGTCACTGCCCTGGTGGATAACCGCCTGCTCCTCAAAGGTGATCTGCTCGTCCCGTGCATCATAGGTGATGGTCAGCGCCCGGGCGTCGATTTCAGCCTGCTCCTGGCTCGCCGGCTGCTGGTAGCGTGCCGGCGTGCCAAAGGCTTCCATCCGGCTCAGGCCCAGGTTATCCCGGTAAAGCTCCACCCGGTTGGCGTCAAGCTGTGTGCCTTCCTGGGTGACGACCACGTCGCCGGTGTAGGTGGCCCGACCCTGGGCGTCATCCAGCCTCGCCTTGTCGGAATTAATCGTGACCGGGGCATCGGATTCCAGGTCAAAAGCGGCGGCCGGCAAACTGAACAACAGGCCCAGCGCCAGAATGTATACCCGTTGGGTCATCGTGCTTCTCCTCTGGTAACGGGGTCGTAGTAGCTTTCCACCTCGGCGTGCAGATCGACAATGCGATCGTCAATCCAGGCTTTCATGCCAATGCCGCGGGTTGTACTGAATTGATCGGTAATCAACACCGGGGCCTCGGTATAAGCGGTCCTCTCGGCATTGTTCAGGGTCAGGACTTCTGTCGCCATCGTGCCTTCGCCGCCGTTTGGCAGTGGCCGTTTGATCACCACATCCTGTTCCAGCTCAAGGATGCTTTCGTTTTCCCGGAATTCGCCCTGCCTGGCAGTCACCCGCCAGGGGATGCCGGTTTCCCGGTCGTAGATCTCGGCCTCGGGGGTCACCAGGGTGGCCAGGCCGCGGGACTCGAACTGCTCGATTCTGGGGCTTTCAATCATGGAGGCACGACGGCCCTGCTCACTGAATGACAAGAACCGGCCATTCACCACAAAGGAATCAGGTTCGGTCGGGCCCCGGAGGGCTTGGGCGTCAAGGGGGTCCCTGGCTTCATCGGTCTGCCAGAGCAGGAAGGCCAGCACGGGCAGGCTGAGCGCGAGGCCGACCAGCCTGAGCCAGGGCAATCGGCGCCGGTCCCTGCGGCTCATGAATGGCCCTCAAGGTACTGTTTCAGGATGTCTTCCAGGCGGTTCTGGGCCAGCAGGATCAGGTCCGCCAGTTCCCGCACCGCGCCCCGGCCGCCGCTGGCTTCGGTGCAATGATCGGCATGCTGCCTGACGAACCAGTGGCCATTGGGCACAGTCACGCCCAGGCCGGCGTACTGGATCGCGGCCAGATCCTGCAGGTCATCACCCATATAGGCGATGTGTTCCGCCGCCAACCCCAGTTTGTCCGCCAGTTCGCCCAGGGCCGCGCGCTTGTCGTCGCGGCCCTGAATCAGCAGGTCGATGCCCAGCTCCTGCGCCCGCCTGGCGGTCAGTGGAGACACCCGGCCGGTAATGATAGCGACCTGAATGCCGGCCCCCATCAACTGTTTAATGCCCAGGCCGTCGTTGACATTGAAGGACTTGAGCTCGTCGCCGCTCGCCGTGAAGGTCAGCTGCCCGTCGCTCATCACGCCATCCACATCCAGCACAAGCAGGCGCACGCGGGCGGCTTGCTCACGGAGGCGGTCGGCCGGTTGCGGGAGCATCAGATCACCCCCGCGCGCAGCAGATCGTGCATGTTGATCGCGCCAACCAATTCGCCCTGTCGGGTAAGGACGGGCAGGGCGTTGATTTTAAGTTCCTCCATAATATTCAGGGCTTCCGCCGCCAGCTGGTCGTCGTGGATGGTGCGCCCGTTCCGGGTCATGACCGCCCGGATCGGCGTGCCGTGAATGTCGACTGGCCGGTCCAGCGTCCGGCGCAGGTCGCCGTCGGTAAAGATACCCTCAAGGCGGCCATCAGCGCCCACCACCGTGGTCATGCCCAGGCCTTTGCGGGAGATTTCCAGCAGGGCCGCGCTCAGTGTGGTATCGACGCTGACCCGGGGTATCTCGTCGCCGCTGTGCATGATGTCCGACACTCGCAGCAGCAGGCGCCGGCCCAGTCTGCCGCCGGGGTGTGAAAAAGCAAAGTCCTCAGCGGTAAATCCCCGGGCTTCCAGCAGGGCGACCGCCAGGGCATCACCCATGACCAGTGTGACAGTGGTGCTTGAAGTCGGAGCCAGGCCCAGAGGGCAGGCCTCGAGGGCGACGCTGATGTCGAGGTTGGCGACAGCTTCGCGCGCGAGTGCGGAATCCGGGTTCCCCGTCATGCTGATCAAGGGGGCGCCCATACGCTTGAGCAAGGGTAAAAGCGTGACGACCTCGGTGGTATTGCCGGAGTTGGAGATTGCCAGCACCATATCCTGGCTGGTGATCATGCCCAGATCGCCGTGGCTGGCCTCGCCCGGATGCACGAAAAACGCCGGCGTCCCCGTGCTGGCCAGGGTCGCGGCGATCTTGTTACCGATGTGGCCGGATTTACCCATGCCCGTCACCACCACGCGGCCTTTGCACTGCATCAGCGTTTCACAGGCGGTGACAAACCGGTGGTCTATTCTCGCCATCAAGTCAGCGATGGCGTCGCGTTCGATCGTAATGGTTCGCAGGGCGGAATTTTTAAAATCCTTACTCATACCGGCACCGGTTATTAAATCTGTAAAAAGCGAGCAGCCTTTCCTGTCGGTCCGGCTTTCGCCGCACATTGTACGGAATATGGCGACAGTACCGCCAGATGAACCGTCAGGATGTTGGAAAAAGCCGGGCAAGGAGCGGTTTCAACCGCGATTGGGTTCAGGTGTTGACGCCATTCGCGACTGAAGTCGCTCCTACGGTTGCGCCCTTCGGTAGGAGCGGTTTTAACCGCGATCGGTTTCCCCCGGTAGACTATTCTGTTGAGCTGTTTTTCGTGTTTTATTCCGCACACTCAGATTTATTGAACGTTGCCATCAGGATATTTTAGGTCTATCAACATTGAGCTTGTATGAGGCTTGGCGGCATAATGTGCGCAATTCAACGGCGTCGGCAGTCGGTTGTCGGTTTGCCGCAGCGCGGACAGGGCGTTTTTAAAGGAGAAGGTTATGACTTTAGTTTTGCGACAGCTGGCCGTGCTTGGTCTTCTGGCAATGCTGGTGGTTGGGCAGGTGGCCGCGGCTGACTCGGGAATAGACTCGGAGCAGGATCTGAGGCGCTACGTTGACGAAAACACTCAGCAGATGGTGAAGCTGCTCAACGAAAACCGCGGGCTCTATGAAGAAGATCCGGAGGCTTTTTACGAGGAGCTGGAAGACGCCATGACCGGTTTTGTCGATTTTCGCCGCATTGCCGCCCGTGTCATGGGTCGTTATGCGAGGCAGGCCTCACCGGAGCAACGTGACGAATTTGTCCGCGTGTTCAAGCGCAGCCTTTTTGACAGTTACGCGAAGATGCTGGTTTCGGCCGACGACTTTGAAATGGCGGTGCAAGAGGTCGATATCAAATCGGATAACGCCGACCGTGCGCTGGTCAGCATAAATGTCACAACCGAAGGCGGAGACCGTTACCCCGTCACCTACTCCATGTACCGCAACAAGGAAGGCAAGTGGCTCATGGAAAACGTCATTGTCGAGGGCGTCAACATCGGCCTGGCCTACCGGGACCGATTTGCCCAGAACATGGACTCCGAGCGGGGTGATGTAGACGCCGTTATTGACGGTTGGGTTGAGACAGTGCAGGAAATCGACCTGGACGAGGAAAAAGCCAACTAAACCGCTGGCCGCAGCCTTTTGCGGAAAAAACCGGGCCGTCGGATACCGGCAGCCCGGTTTCAATGACACTAGATAACACGCGCCTAACATTTCTTTTGCCCCCTTTTGTTTAGCCCGCCTCCGTAATTGGTTACAATTCCGGCCCTGTTTTGCAACGAATCCGAGGAAACCCTATGGAACCCGAACAAGTAGCCGAACTGGTCAAGCAGGAATTGCCCGACTGTGAGATCGAAGTGCGCAATGAAGGCAATCACTATCTGGTGATCGCGATCGGGGATCGTTTCGAAGGCATGACACCCGTCAAAAAACAGCAATTGATCTATGGCACCCTCAACCAGCAACTGGCGGAAGGCACCATTCACGCCCTGACCATCAAGGCGTTCACGCCCGCCCAGTGGGAAGCCCGGAAAACCGACTGAACGAACAGTCCGGCAACCCAGGCTATTCCGTGCGTTTACAGAGTGACCGGCGTGGTTTATCGGCGCCTGGCAGTTGAACAAAAACAGGATAATAATTGTGGATAAGCTACTGATTCGTGGGCGAAAGCCGCTAGATGGCACCATCCGGATTTCCGGCGCCAAGAACTCGGCCCTGCCGATCCTGGCTTCGACGTTGCTGGCGGACGAACCCGTCACCATTGGTAACCTCCCGCATCTGAACGACATCACCACCATGATTGAGCTTCTCGGCCGCATGGGGGTCGAGGTGATGATCGACGAGAAGATGGCAGTGGAAGTTCACGCCAATTCCATCCAGCATTTCCACGCCCCTTACGAGCTGGTCAAAACCATGCGCGCCTCCATTCTGGTGCTCGGGCCTCTGGTCGCGCATTTCGGTGAAGCGGAAGTGTCACTGCCGGGCGGTTGCGCCATTGGCAGCCGGCCCGTGAATCTGCACATCCATGGCCTGGAAATGATGGGTGCTGAGATCACGGTCGAACACGGCTATATCAAGGCCAAATGCAATGGCCGCCTCAAGGGCGCTCACATTTTCCTGGATACGGTGACGGTGACCGGCACCGAAAACCTGATGATGGCCGCCACGCTGGCGGAAGGCAAAACCATCCTTGAAAATGCGGCGCGGGAACCCGAAGTCATCGACCTGGCGGAATGCCTGATCGCCATGGGCGCTGATATCCGTGGCCACGGCACCGCCACCATCGAGATTCACGGCGTCCCGCGCCTGCACGGCTGTCGTTACGATGTCCTGCCAGACCGGGTTGAAACCGGCACCTATCTGGTGGCGGCAGCGGCGACCAGAGGGCATGTCAAGCTCAAAGACACGCGGGAAGACCTGCTGGAAGCGGTACTGCTCAAGCTGCGCGAAGCCGGAGCCCATATCAATACGGGCAAGGACTGGATAGAGCTGGACATGAAAGGCAACCGGCCCCGTGCCGTGAGCTTGCGGACTGCGCCCTATCCGGCGTTTCCCACCGATATGCAGGCCCAGTTCGCGGCCATGAATGCCGTCGCCGAAGGCACCGGCACCATCGTTGAGACCGTGTTCGAAAACCGCTTCATGCACATTCAGGAGCTGATTCGCATGGGCGCGGATATCGCCCTTGAAGGCAACGCCTGCATCATCAAGGGCGTGGACCACCTGACCGGAGCGCCGGTGATGGCCACCGATTTGCGGGCCTCGGCCAGTCTGGTGATTGCCGGGCTGGTGGCCGACGGCGACACCGTTGTCGACCGTATCTACCACATCGATCGCGGTTACGAGTGCATCGAAGAGAAGCTCCAGTTGCTGGGCGCCAGTATCCGGCGTATACCGGCCTGATCATTGCAAGGACCCGTAGAAACCATGACCGATCGCATCACCATCGCGCTGTCAAAGGGACGTATCCTCGATGAAACCCTGCCCCTGCTGAAAGAGGCCGGCATCGAGCTGCTGGACGACGTCGAGAAGTCCCGCAAACTGGTGTTCCCCACCACCGACCCCGATGTCAGGGTGTTGATCATTCGCGCCACTGACGTGCCCACCTACGTGCAATACGGCGGCGCCGACCTGGGGGTCACCGGCAAAGACGTCCTCATGGAGCACGGCGGTGACGGCCTGTACGAGCCCCTGGACCTGAACATTGCCCGGTGCCGGCTGATGACCGCCGGCCCGGTGGGGCAAACCGCCCCGGCCGGGCGCCTCAGGGTGGCCACCAAGTTCGTCAACCTGGCCCGGCGGTACTATGCCGCCCAGGGCCGCCAGGCCGACATCATCAAGCTCTATGGCGCCATGGAGCTGGCACCCATTCTGGGGCTGGCGGATGAAATCGTGGATATTGTCGACACCGGTAATACCCTCAAGGCCAATGGTCTTGAGCCCCGGGCCCTGATTGATCACATCAGCACGCGTCTGGTGGTAAATCGTGCCAGCATGAAGATGAAACACCGGCAGCTGCACCCTATTATTGAAAAAATGGGGGCGGCGGTGGATCGCCGGCGCTGATACAGCGTATCTCTGGTTTTACGATTCTTAAAAGGAACTGACATGACCGATCTTGCCATAACCCGGTTGTCAGCCGCGCAGGCTGATTTTGACACTGAACTCGCCCGGCTGCTGGCCTGGGACGACAGTGTGGACCATCAGGTTAACGAGTCGGTGCGCCATATCCTGGCCGAGGTCAAAGGCCGGGGCGATGCCGCCGTGCTGGAATTTACCCGCAAATTCGACCAGCTTGATGCGGCCAGCGTGTCGGATCTGGAAATAAGCCAGGCGCGTTTGCACGAAGCCTTGCAGGCGATCCCGAGCGATCAGCGTGAGGCTCTGGAAAACGCCGCCGAACGTATTCGTGATTACCACCAGCGCCAGCTTCAGAGCTCCTGGCAGTACGAGGATGCCGACGGCACCATCCTGGGCCAGAGAGTCACCCCGCTGGATCGGGCCGGGCTCTACGTGCCGGGCGGCAAGGCGGCCTATCCCTCATCGGTTCTGATGAACGCGGTACCCGCCAAAGTGGCCGGCGTAGGCGAAGTCATCATGGTGGTGCCGACGCCTGCCGGCGTGGTCAACGACATGGTGCTGGCGGCCGCCGCCATTGCCGGCGTTGACCGGGTATTCACCCTGGGAGGCGCTCAGGCCGTGGCGGCGCTGGCTTACGGCACCGAGACCGTGCCGGCGGTGGACAAGATCGTCGGGCCGGGCAACATTTTTGTCGCCACCGCCAAGCGCGAAGTCTTTGGCGTGGTCGGCATCGACATGATTGCCGGCCCCTCGGAAATCCTGGTGATTTGCGACGGCAATACCGATCCGGACTGGATCGCCATGGACCTGTTCTCCCAGGCCGAGCACGACGAACAGGCCCAGTCCATTCTGGTCAGCCCCGACCGGGGCTTTCTCGACAAGGTCGAAGCCAGCATTCTGAAGCTGCTGCCCACCATGGAGCGTGCCGACATCATCGCCCAGTCCCTGACCGCCCGTGGCGCCTTTATTGAAGTGGCCGACCTGGCCCAGGCCGCGCAAGTGTCCAACCGGATCGCGCCGGAACACCTGGAACTGTCGGTGGCAGACCCGCAGGCCCTGGTCGAGCATATCCGCCACGCCGGCGCCATTTTCATGGGCCGCTACACCGCCGAAGCCCTGGGGGATTACTGCGCCGGGCCCAATCACGTGCTGCCCACCTCCGGCACGGCGCGTTTCTCGTCGCCCCTGGGCGTCTACGATTTCCAGAAACGCTCGTCGCTGATCGGGTTTTCCGCGGCCGGCGCCGACCGAATGGGGCGGGTCGCCTCGGTACTGGCCCGGGGCGAGGGTCTGACAGCTCACGCCCGGTCGGCGGAATACCGCATCGGGACGGGCGAAGGGGAGGGCCAATGAGCCGTTTCTGGAGCCCTCTGATCAAGAATCTGGTGCCTTATGTGCCGGGCGAGCAGCCCAAAATGGCCAACCTGGTCAAACTCAACACCAACGAAAACCCTTTTGGCCCGTCACCGAAAGTGATCGAGGCCATCAAAGCCGAGCTGGGGGACAACCTGCGGCTGTACCCGGACCCCGAAGGCCTGGCCTTGAAGGAAGCCCTGTCCGCCTACCACGGCGTTGATCCCGATCAGGTGTTTCTGGGCAACGGCTCGGACGAAGTGTTGGCGCACATCTTTCAGGGGTTGTTCCAGCACGGCGAGCCCTTGCTGTTTCCGGACATCACCTACAGCTTTTACCCGGTGTACTGCGGTCTTTACGGCATAGAGGGCAGGCCGGTGCCGCTGAACGATCAATTCGAAATTGAAGTGGCCGATTACCGGCAGCCCAACGGCGGTGTGATTTTCCCCAACCCCAACGCACCGACCGGCCGTTACCTGGCGCTGGATGTGGTGGAGCAGATCCTCGTTGCCAACCCGGATCGGGTGGTGGTTGTGGATGAAGCCTATGTCGATTTCGGTGGCCAGACCGCCATTGCCCTGGTTAACCGTTACCCCAACCTGCTGGTCACCCAGACCCTGTCCAAGGCCCGTTCGCTGGCGGGATTGCGGGTGGGCTTCGCCGTTGGCCATCCGGACCTGATCGAGGCTCTGGAGCGCATCAAGGACAGCTTCAACTCCTATCCCCTGGACCGCCTGGCCCTGGCCGGCGCGGTTGCCGCCTACGAAGACGAAGCTTATTTCGAGCAAAGCCGTCAGGCCGTCATCAGCGAACGCCAGCGCCTGACCGCCGGCCTGGAAGCGCTGGGCTTTGAGGTTCTGCCGTCAAAGGCCAATTTTGTGTTCGTGCGTCATCCCGATCACGCCGGCGAAGCACTGGCCCAGGCGTTGCGGGAGCGGGGCATTATCATCCGGCATTTCCGCAAGCCCAGAATTGCCGAATTTCTCAGAATCACCGTCGGTCGGGCGGATCAGAACGACGTTTTATTGAACGCCCTGCCCGACATTCTCGCGTGAGCCGCCTCTGAAGCCTCGCCCAAAATGAAAAAACCCCGGCCGAACAGGTCGGGCAGGGTGCTTCACATCGTCAAGGGGGTGTAAATCCCGCCCGATGGCGTGGTTATTCCGCCTGTTCTTTTTTCTTCTTTTCTTTGTCCTTGGCCAGGCCGAAATCTTCCGCCAGGGTGCCTTTGTCTTCAGGCTTGGTCTTGGGCGCGTAATCCCTCGGCATTTCAACATCGGAGCCGGAGCTGGTTTTTTTGCCTTCCAGCCGGGCGCTGTTGTTGGTTTTCTCGAATTCCTCCAGCACCTCGTCATCGTTGCTCAGGCGATTGGCGCCCTGGGACATATGCCGGTTCATGTCATGGTAGGCATCGTTGAAGCGGTGCATCAGATCGGCGGTTTCCGCAAAGTGCTCATTAACCTGCGCCTGATAGCGGGTGTATTCGCTTTTCAGCTCGTCGATCTTCTGCTCGACGCGACGCCGTTCCAGGCGGGAGCCGGTGTTCGAGCGGCCGATCAATAAGCCGGCCACCAGGCCGATAACCAGAGCAGCAATCGCAATGAGGATCAGGTTCGTCATAAGTCGTGTCGTCCTGTGATTAACAAAAAAGAGTCATGTCCGCGAGTATAACGCCCCAAGGCCCCAACCGAAGTGCGCAAATCGTCTTATTGCCCTGGTTGATCTGCGCCGCAGCCCGTGAACGTACGCTGTCCGGACATGGTAGAGGCATGCGAACATGGTAGCGGGCGTCATAATCGGCGACAATACGCCGCCGTCATTCACGACAGATTCAAGACACGCGGGTATACGCTTAATGACACCTTGGCAACGCTATCAGCACGACCTGGCCCGGCAGGGTTTCGAAAAGGATGCCGCGCAGGAAGATGCCGTCAACCGACTCCAGTCACTTTACGACAAACTGGTCGAAGCTGAAAGCCAGGCTGGCAACCCACTGGTGAAATTTCGCCGCCTGCTCAAAAAAGGCAAAGAAGAGCCGGTCAAGGGGCTGTATTTCTGGGGCGGTGTCGGCCGCGGTAAAACCTACCTGATGGACACCTTTTACGAGGCGCTGCCGTTTGAGCGCAAAATGCGGGTGCATTTTCACCGCTTCATGCAGCGCGTTCACAACGAGCTGAAACAACTCAAAGGGCTCAAAAACCCCCTGGACCATGTCGCCAAACGCTTTGCCGACGAAGCCCGGGTGATCTGCTTTGACGAATTTTTCGTGTCCGACATAGCCGACGCGATGATTCTGGCAAGCCTGATGGACGGCCTTTTCAGCCGGGGCGTGACGCTGGTGTGCACCTCCAACATTGAGCCGGACAATCTCTACAAAGACGGCCTGCAGCGCGTGCGGTTTCTGCCGGCCATTGCGCTGGTCAAAAAACACACCGAGGTGGTCAATCTGGACGGCGGCGTGGATTACCGCCTCCGAAGCCTGGAGCAGGCCCGGTTGTTTTATCACCCCCTGGACGAGGGCGCAGAACAGAGCCTGCGGGACAGTTTCCGGCGCCTGGCAGTGGAAGCGGCGGCCAGCCATGATCGTGAACTGGAGGTCAACGGCCGCACGCTCACCGCGGTCGAACATGCCGACGATGTGATCTGGTTCAGTTTCAGGGAGCTGTGCGACGGTCCCCGCAGCCAGAACGATTACATTGAACTGGCCCGGGAATTTCACGCCATTATTGTCAGCGATGTGCCGGTCATGGGTGCGGGTAAGGAAGATCAGGCGCGCCGCTTCGTCAACATGATCGATGAATTCTACGACCGCAATGTCAAAGTCATCATGTCCGCCGAAGTGCCCATCACCGAGCTTTACGCCGGCGGCCGCCTGTCTTTCGAGTTCGAGCGTACCGAATCCCGCCTGCTGGAAATGCAATCCAGGGAATACCTGGAAGCGCCCCACAAGCCCTGAGTTCTGGCGGCCGTGCGCCGCCTTGCCCGATTCCCGTACCGCGCCGCACAGCCCTTGCCGTTCCCATCAACTGCAAAATCATACTTTTGACTGATCAAAGCCTTTCGCCGCCTTCGCTATAGTGCCATCAATAAGAACACCCCATTGCCAGCTTTATTGCTAAGAGCAATATGGTGAAGCCCCGGAGTCCGATAACCAGAGCAGCGACTCAGAACAAAAAAATGGAGCAGCCTTCCAATGACAAAAAATACTCACCGCCGGCAGTCGCGGGCCATCTTGCCTCTGGCGGCGGCTATCGCGGCTGGCATGTCCGGCCAGGCAACGGCGTTCACCTTTTATCTCGGTGATGTGGAAGCGTCGCTGGACACAACCTTGACGGCGGGCGTTATCTGGCGCGCCACCGACTTTGACGAGCGCCTCATTGCCCAGGGCAACCTGGGCCCTGAGTACGCCTTCACCAACCGGGGTGCCTCCTCCAACAACTTCGATGACGGCAACCTGAATTTCGAGCGGGGCGACACCGTCTCGGAAGTGCTTCAGGGCACCAGTGAATTGCTGCTGACCCACGACGTCCGCGGTGAGTACCTTGACCGGGTGGGCTCGTTTGTTCGTGGTCGCTACTACTACGATTTTAAATTGAAAGATGGAGACATGGCGGTTGACCCGGTGGGCCAGCGCCGTGAGCTCAATGACGACGCCAGGGATAATGCGTCCGGCGTGGACCTTCTGGACGCCTACATTTTTACCGACTGGTACATCGGCGACACCCCCATCAGTCTCCGCTACGGTGAGCAGGTTATCAGTTGGGGTGAAAGCACCTTCATTCAGGGCGGCATCAACGTCATTAACCCCTTCGACGTGCCGGCCCTGCGCCAGCCGGGTGCGGAATTGAAGAACGGCCTCTTGCCGGTGGAAATGTTTTACACCTCGGTGGGTGTGACGCCAAACGTCACCGTCGAAGCCTTTGTCCAGACCGACTGGGAGAAAACCGAGCCTGACGACTGTGGCACCTTCTTCTCCACCAACGACTTCGCCGCCGACGGTTGTGGCCCGGTTCTGCTGGCCGGCCAGTTGCCGGACTCCCTGGCCCAGGAGCAGGGTTTCGTATCCCCGCGTCTGGGTGACCAGGAAGCCGACGAGAAAGACCAGTTCGGTGTTGCCGTGCGCTGGTTCGTGCCGGAGCTGAACAACTCCGAATTCGGTTTTTACTACATCAAGTACAACAGCCGCCTGCCTTACGTCAGCGGTGTGGTCAACAACCCGTCCAATCCGGACTCTACGCAGAAGAATGATCCGGCCGCGGGCGAATTCACGCCATTTCCGAACTACTTTATCGAGTACCCGGAAAACATCAATCTTTACGGTATCAGCGTCAACACCTCGCTGCCGGATGGCTGGTCTCTGGGCGCCGAATACAGCTTCCGCGATAACCTGCCCCTGCAGTGGAACGCGTTCGAGCTGATCTTCGGCGGCCTGCAGCGTCGCGGACCCAATGGCGAAGTCCTGAGTAAGCTGGAGCAGCAGCGCCTGGAAGAGTCCGGCGGTGCCAACGCCAACCTGGCCGGCAAGGCCGTGGATGGTTACGACCGTTTCAAAGTGTCCCAGTTGCAGATGACCTTCCTGAAATTCTTCGACCGGTTCATGGGCGCCAGCCGCATGACCTTCGTCGGCGAAATCGGCGCCACCTACGTCCACGGCCTGCCGGATTTGAGCGAAGCCCGCTTTGGCCGGTCCGGCAACTTTGGCATCGGCCCCTTGCCGGTGTCCGGCGATGAATTCACCGGTGATGTCTGTGCGGCCAGCCCCAGCGGTGATCCGGCAGACCGCGCGAATATCAACCCCAGCAACTGCCGTAACGATGGCTATACCGATTCCTTCTCCTGGGGTTATGTGACAAGGTTTGTATGGGAATACAACAATGTGTTCGCAGGTG
>JAGXLV010000107.1 GCA_018334495.1 Oleiphilaceae bacterium | reverse complement strand
CTTCGAGTGCGAAGGGCCGCAGGACGCTGCCTTGCAGACTGATTTGACTGTCGACTATATCGGCTTCCATATCAACAGCATACGGACGATTCGGATCACGGGCGTCAAGCAAGGGGTCGCCATTGAGCTGGAGTGAAAAGGGCGAACCATCGTATTGCCCATCGCCATCGATACGAAACGAACGGCTGTCCTCATTAAGGCCATGGGTTGCCAGATTCAGTGTCATATCAGTTTGTGCCTCGGCATCGACGAACACGAACCGGGATGGCTCGAAGTGGATTCGCCCGATAAATGGCCACAAGAGTTCGTCGCGCCGAGCCGCGGCCAGAGTTTCGGTTATCTCGACATGGAGCGCGCCTGAAAGAGAGCCCAGGCGATCTTCCAGGGGCGTGAAAGTCTCACCCAGCTGGCTTAACAGGATGGACTCAAATTCGGTGTCGATGTGTCCGAACGCCGGGGACGAGCTTGCGTCCAGGCCGAGGTTGCCTGTGACGGCGCCGCCGGCAACGCCGAACTGCAGTGAATTGATTTGCATATTGGCCGCTTCCAGATTGGCTTCGATGACCAACTCGGTGAATTCGAGGCCATCGGGCAGAACCAGCGCACTCGCATTCAGGTCGAGTTGACCGTCGAATCCACTTAACACGGCCAGAGGTGACGCCTCGCCATTCTCGGGTGAGGCTTTGTTACTGGAGTCAGGATCGGACTGAGCCATGTCAGCGACAAACTGGCCGAGATCAATCCGGCCGGCGTTCAGGTCACTTCTTATCACCGGATGCTCCGTGTTCTGGAAATAGAGTGCGCCGGACAGGTCTGTAACGCCAATGTTGCCCTCGATGCCGGTAACAGACCAGGTAGCGTCTTCACGATTCACCTGCGCCGCCAGGCGGAAGCCCGGTAAAGCTGGCAGCTCAGCTCCGAGCCAGTTCTCCAGGTCGCGGCTGTTAGCGCCATCCACCAGGAGATCAGCCGTCAATGTCTCAGGGTTCAGAACCGACGCCACAGAAGTGTTGAACCAGGCTGTCAGTTGGCCGGAGTTGGCCTGCCCCTTGAGTCTGTATTCCTGTGTCCGGGTAATCAGATCAGGCAAGGGGTCGCCCTCGATCGTCAGTGTGACGGGTTTATGCTGATATTCGCCGTTTACGGAGAGCTCAGGGCTTGAGGATTGGCCGGACAGTCGGAGGTCCGCATCAAGGTCATTGCCCGTTTTTTCATTTTGATAGGACAATTCGACCCGATCCGTCTTCAGGTTTGCCAGCAGTGTTTCCGGCGTAAGCCTCAGGCTTCGCGGAATAGGTTCCAGCCCGGCAGCAAGATCCCCGCTCAGTGTGTCCCCGGGAGCCAGGGCCAGGTCCAGTTCGGCCAGGCGCAGATCCCGGAGGCTGATCTGCGCTTGCGCCCCCACTGTATCGGCATCGCTGGTCAAGCTGGCGGTGCCCTGAACCTGGCCCTGCGCAATAGTGAAACTGAAAGACTCGACGGCAGCGGTTTGCTGAGCAAGCGTCATTTGGGCCTGGACGTTGCCAAAATGTCTCTGCTGGAAATTCAATTGACCAACGGAAAAGGCTATTTTGCCTTCAAAGTCCGGTAGCGCCGGCACGGCAATTTCCCGCTGTTCCGGTCCTTCAGGAAGTGCTGCCATTACGGCGTCAGCGTCGAATTCAGGAGACTGAAGCTGGCCGGTCAGGGTTGGGCTTTCCCCACCCAAAGCCAGACTTAGCTCCCCGTTAATACGGCTTTCGACCACAATCGCCTGGATATTGTTCAATTGCCATTGACTACCGTCGCGATCAAGAGTGGCCGCCAGTTTGATGGTCTCCAGATCGACCTTCGGCATCCGGAGCCACTGGGCCCAGGTCGAGACATCATTTAGGGTCACTTGCCAATCTGCGTGCAGCTGATCCAGCGAAGGCAGATCGGGGAATGCGAAAGACGCCTCGGCCCGGCTTTCTGAGCTGGTTAAAGAAGCTTTGCCTTCGAAGGTTTCCGGGTCGCTCATCAGGGCGGAAAGGGAATCGGCATTCGCGGCCAGTTCAAAGTTTCGGTCCCGATACGCCAGGGTCGTATTAAGGCGCAGGGATTCGCGATCATCCCGAAGTTTCAGGGAAGGAACTGACAACATCTCAGGGGATTCGGCGCTGGCCGCCGTGTAGCGCACGCTGGCGTCCTTAACATTTAACTCGCGGATGCGGATCGGAAGACCCGGCTCTTGTTCCGTTTCAGACGGCGACGAGTCTTGCGATCCCTGAAGGCTCCAGTTGCCCGGTTTATTGGCACGGCTTTCAAGGTTCAGGACCGGCGCCTCGATGTTGACCTCGGATAGCGCAAATTCTCCCCTGAAGAGCCTGCTGAGGTCGGGGCGAACGCCCACCCTGTCAACCTCAAGCATGTCGGAGGCCGCGCTCCAGTCAGCATTGGCCAGACTCATTTTGCCAATGGCAAACTCCGGGCGCGGCAGCAGGCTGACGGCAATGTCGCCCTGGATGTTCAATGGGCGCCCGGTAGCGGACTCGACACGATCCTCAATAATGGGCTTCAGAAAATTCCAGGACATTACCTCGACCGTAACCACCGTTATAATCAGCAGTATCAGGACACTGATGAGCAGCCATTTCAGGGCTCTTAACGGCGCATGTCCCATAAATTGAGTCGTCCTTACCTCGTCGCAAAGTTCATAGTCCAAAAATTAACGCTTGCAGCCTCCAGGTCCTAAACGGACCGGCGGTGAATTTTGGTGTTCCAGTTATTGGAATACACCCGTTTCTCCATTTCGCCATCAAATGATTGTTCATAAGCGTCTATGTTGGCATGTAAATGAAACGCGTTGCGGGTGCAGGTCACTATGGTGCGGGTCACTGTGCGAATACCCCAGTTTTCCCGCCACAGGGCGCGCTCTGAAACCACCTCCGCGCGCGGGGATTCAAAATCATCGGCCACGCAGGAATAGGTCTCCACGACACTGGACTGGATGTTGAGATCAATCGGCTCCAGCCTGTATGAGCCATTGTCGTTTATCACCTCAAGGGCGGACTTGCTGGTCGCCAGGTCCCGGTGCAGCAACCAGTTGTGGTGCTCTGCGCTCAGGCGGGTGGTTTCCGGAGGGCGCGCGCTCTCAGGTTCGGCGAAGGCCGGAAGGTCTTTGTCGGACTCTTGCGGCTCGCGTTCCGGCAAGGTGAGGCTGGAGTTTTCTGTGTAAACATGAAGCCGCACGGGCTCGGGTGGCGTCCAGGCTAACGGCCAGTATGACGTTGAAACAGATAAGCGTAGCCGGTGGTTCTTTGGGAACGAATGGGCAATGGCGTTCATGTTGACCCGAACCCTGTAGTGCTCGCCGGGCTCCAACGCCCGCGGGTGTGCGCTGTCCTTCCGGTGATTGAGGTTGAGTAGACCGAAGGTTACCCGGGTGACTTTGTCATCCGGCGCCACATCGGACAAGCGCACGGCAACCATGGCCATGGGGCGATCCACCGCAATCTCCAGGTCGACGTAAGGCGCCCCCATGATCTCAAAGCCTTCCTTTAACAGAGAGCCCTGAAAAATCAGTGCGCCGCCATCCTCTTCGCGCTGATCGTAGGCCATATCCGGTCCGGCATCATAGGAGCACCATTTGCCGGCAAAAAGTCCCAGGGTCAGGGGTGATTGAACGGTATGTTCAAATGCCGGCGGCTGATCCTCGGGCTCCCCGATTTCATATCGCATCAAAGGGCAGGTTCGATTCTGGATGCGTTCACTGGGCCAGGTATCCTCGGCGACCCAGCGGCCGGGACGGGAAACGTAAGAGGGCGCCGGCGGCATACTGTCCTGCATCCAGACGCGCAACCTGGGCTCGTCCATGATGCCGGTTTCCTCTCCCTTGAGCCAGTAATCCCACCATCGCAAGGATTCCTGAAGAAAACCAATGGCGGGGCCGGGAGACCCCAGATGCGGGTACTTGTGGCTCCAGGGGCCGATGAGTCCTTTGCGGGGCACCTCCAGGTTTTCCACTATTCGGAAGACCGCGTTGGAGTAGCCGTCGGCCCAGCCGCTGACGGCATAGACCGGACATTGCACGGCGCTGTAATCCTCGCGTATCGAGCCATGGCGCCAATAGTTATCACGGCTTTGATGGCGCAACCAGGTATCCAGCCAGAGGCCACTGCCGCGCAGTCGTTCAAACCACATGTCGCGCCAGCGATCACCTACCAGCTCGGGGTCGGGGGGCAGGGAGTTATAGGCAAACATCACGGACGCCCAGGATATATTGTCCCCCAGAAGGCAGCCGCCCATATGGTGAACGTCATCGGCATAGCGGTCATCGGAGGCGCATACCGCCAATACGGCCTTGAGTTCCGGCGGTTGCAGGGCCGCGATCTGAAGACCGTTAAACCCGCCCCATGAGATCCCGACCATCCCCACGTCGCCGGTACACCAGGGCTGACTCGCCAGCCATTGCAGAATGTCGCAGCCGTCGTCCAGCTCCTGTTGCAGGTACTCGTCTTCAAGCACGCCCTCGGATTCACCGCTGCCCCGGAGGTCAACGCGGGCACAGGCATAGCCATGACCGGCCAGGTAGGGATGCATGAGTTCGTCCCTCATGGCCGTGCCGAATCGCTTGCGGTAGGGGATGAATTCCAGAATGGCCGGCACCGGCTTCTGGTTTTTCGGGCGCCAGATCCGAGCGGCCAGTTTTATGCCATCGGACATGGGAATCCAGACATTCGCCTCTTCCATGGTTTCTACGGGAAAGCTGTCAATAGTTTTCATACCGCAGTTTCCCCTTCCAATGGCCGGATCTTGAATCCGAGGATTTCCTTCGCTTTTTCAAACTTGTCCAGTAACGCTTTCTGGCTCTCCGCGCCAAGGAAAATGGCGGCCACTTCATAACTGTACGAATCCTGGAGCTTGAGCTCGCTCAACTGCATACCTTCAGAGGCTTCCAGAACCACGCGTGCTTCCGGATCCAGTTCGCGCAGACGGGCCAGATCGTTGTCGTCAGGCAACCGTTCAATGATGCCGTCCTCGAAATACCTCAACATGAACTTGCCCGCCAGAGGGTGAACGCCTTCTCTGCTCGGGAATTCAGGGCGTCGGCCCAGGGCAAGGTCGAGCGGCACTTTCAAATTGGTGGCCCCGTCGACCATTAGAAAAAGCGGAGAGTGGGATTTGGATACCCGGGAATTTACTTCCAGGAGGTAGATGTGGTCGGTGTCGGGATTCCAGAAAAATTCAATATTGAAGGCCCCGCCGTCGTACTCGATCTGCCGCATGAGTTCTCTGGTGGCCACCACCATGCGTGCCTGCACCTCAGATGGAAGCTTCGAAGGGTATTGGTAGCGGCTGAAGGTGGATTCTTTTTCTTTGGATTTGATCGAGTCCACCACACCGAACACCTTGACCTGGTTTTCCCAGCAGTAACCTTCCAGCGTGCATTGAAAACCGGCGGAGATGATTTCTTCCGCTATGCAGTGGTAACCGTCGATGCCTTCAACCTCGGGCGGAAGCTCAACCCTGGCCAAAAACTCATTAAAAGGCTCGCCCAGTTTGCTGATCTGTTCCCGGGTGGTTGCCATGCATTGCCTGAGTGTCTCCGGCCCGTCGACGTGAAAGCCCAGGAAAGACGAGTGCGCCTTGATCGGCTTGACCCAGAAAGGGTAATCCAGTGTCACGGCCTCGGCCGGGTCTTCGTCGAAAGGGTTTATGACCTGGAAGCGGGGCACCATGTCGGGCACCGCCTTGGTCTGTTCAAGGCGGGCATAATATTTGTGCTCGCAGCGCGCCACGGCTTCCAGAGTCGGAGCGGCCAAACCTGCATCCCGGGCAATCATGGGCACCAGGGCACTGGTGGGAAAATCCCAGAAGCCAATAATTCCGTCAACTGTCCCGTCAAACAACTTGAACGTGGCACGGGCGCGATCAACCAAATCGTTCATGGAGGGGTAGGAAAACCCAGGCGGATTAACGACTTCTTCGTAATCAAATAATGAAATAAAGCGGTACTGCTCACCATCATTGAGGGTCTTGAGCAGTTCGTGATTGAACGAGTCCATGCCTACGACAAAAATATTTTTCATGCTAGCCCTCCGGAGTCCCCTCCTGCCCTCAGGCATTAGCGGAAGTTCGTGTTGGGGTATCGCGGTGATACCGGATGGAGTACTGCAATCGTCCTCTTTTTATCCTATCACCAGATGTATCAGGTAAAAAATACACTTCTTATGGTTACTGTGGATCATTACACTTGAGGTGTTCAGCGAATTACATGGATGTGAGATATGGATATGAGTGACTGAAAGCAAGGGGGAGAGGAAATGCAGGGAATTTGCGACGAACAAGTTCTGGTGGATGATCTGCGCGGGCAATGCAGACCAAAGGGTGAGTTTCTTGGCGCTTGGCGGCATTAGTTCTGACGAAATTCATTCACAGAAACTATTGCGTTAGCTTTTAGTGCCCGTGACGATTTTATCCGCGTCCGGTCGCAGTCAGGCAGTTGCGGCGGGCCTCTTTTTACCTTCCGCCGTGGCTGGAAATATGAAACAGGTTCTTCCATTTCGAAAGGCGTTGAACCCCGCTCGCACCTTTGTCCGGAAAATACTCGGTCAGGTCCGACCCGTCACGGACTCACAAGACTTTGTGCTTGTGGGCCTGCGCAAGGGTGCGGCGGAGCACCCGGAAATGCTTGATGAGCTTGAGCGACGCCTGTCAGCGCTGGATGA